>CALMWI010000490.1 GCA_937873545.1 uncultured bacterium
AATGAGAATAAATATTAAAATTCGTGCTTCGTGCAAATCCGATCAGTGTGATCCCTTTCTCTTCTGCCAGTTCAACAGCTTTCTGGGTCGGCGCGCTTCTTGAAATTATCATCTTAATCCCCGCATAGATTACTTTTAGAACGATCTCGGATGAAATTCTGCCGCTGGTAAGGATTATTTTATCATTCAAAGAATTCTTTCCAAGATACATATTCCCTATCACCTTGTCGATCGCATTATGCCTGCCGATGTCTTCACGCATGACAAGTATTGAATTCCCGTCTGATACCGCCGCACTGTGAACGCCTCCCGTAGCCATGAACAGCTCTGATGATTTATTGAACTCATTCATTATAGCTGATATCGAACCGTTTTTGATATTAACTTTATCATTTGGTAAAACATTAAATCTTCTCTCTGCAAAAAGAAGGGTACCCGCACCGCATCCTACTGGTTTCAGCTTTGAGAAAAGCATGCCTTTAATAATCGAATTATCTTCAAGCTCAATATGCATGATATTTTTACTTTCTTCGTACTTAAGCCCGACAAGACTGTTACTTTCTGAAATTATTCCTGAAGTGATCAGATAGCCTGCCGTGAGTTCTTCGAGATACTCGGGCGAGCAGGTCAAAAAACTCAGATTCTTAAAGTTAATCGCCAGATTCAGGATCATTTCACTAACTACCTGATCTTTTATTTCTGATCTTACGCCGTTTCTGAATTTTACTATATTTTTAAAGGATGAGATTTCCATTTATTGCTTCCCGTTTTTTGTTTTATGAAGCTCAATCGCGTTTTGCAGGTCATGCTTTGTATTGATATTAATGAAGCTCTTCCTGTTCGCTTCATTATCTTCGAGCTCCCAGAAGTAAACATTCGCTTTCGGGAAAAAACTCCTTACAGAAAGATCCGTTGTGTTTCTTATATGATCTTCAAGTTCATCGATCACCGAAACTGAATATATCGAATGCAGCGGTTCGTAAAACTCCTTTATTTTAGGAACGATGATATCGCAATTTCTTTCATTAAATTCTTCAAGCTCCTTTTCAACAAGATCTGTATTGATGAACGGCATGTCGCACGGGAAGAAAAATACAGCCTTGCCCTTTGCATTCTTTAAGGCTGAATGTATTCCGCCCAAAGGTCCGATGTCTGTAAATATATCTTTAAATATTTTCACAGTCTTGTATTGTGCATAGAGTAAAGGATGGTTTGATATAATTATGTTTTCGCTGAAATACTTTTCCGCAAAAGCAATTATCTTCTCGAGGTTGGACTTTTCCCCGACCTTTAAAAGCGCTTTATTCTCGCCGTTGAGCCTTCTGCTCTTTCCGCCGGCAAGAACGGCGCATGATATCTCATTATTTTTTCTTTTCATATTAAAAAACAAATACCTTCAGCGAGTGAAGGTATTTGTTTAATATTGTCCGCTTATTCTTTATTCTTTACCGTATTCTTTATTGTTGGTCATAAATGCAACGATCAGACCTGCCGCCAGGAATGCCGCGCCTGTAAGGAATGTATTGTTAGCTGCGGTCGCAGGATTACTATCCTTAAAATAAGCAGCTATCTGCGGGCCTACGAGACCTGCCATTGACCATGCTGTCAGTAATGTTCCGTAAACGATTGCCATAACTTTCGGTCCGAAAACTGTCATCACGAAAGATGGAGCTGTACCGAATCCGCCGCCGTAGCAGAGAAGGATATAGCATACAAGGATGAAGAATATCGCCGGGCTTGAAACTACAGTAAGAAGTAAGAAAACTACAAGCTGAGTTCCAAGGATCAGACGGAAAGCCTGGGCTCTTCCGATCTTGTCAGATAGTCCGCCCCAGAAGAAACGGCCTATTCCGTTGAAGAGAGAGCTGATCGCGATAAGTGTAGCGCCTGCTGCTGCAAGAGCTACTTTATCAAGGGATCCGTCCTGTTTCTTTAACAGGTCCTGAAGAAGCGGTGACTGGAATCCGATGAACATTATCCCTGCAGTTATATTGCAGAAAAAGAAGAACCATATCTTCCAGAATGGTCCGGAAGTAATACTCTGTTTTACAGTCAGATTGCTCTGTGCATTTGACGACGCTGTAGCTGCCGGAGGAGTCCATCCTTCAGGAACAAATCCTGCCGGAGGATTTTTGAAAGTCATACCCGCAATGATGCCGGGGATGCCGAGAACCAGACCGATAACGATAAATGCAGTCTGGAAATCAGTAACGCCGTCAGTAGTAAACATATCTAATATTATCGGAGCAAATACTTTGCTCATGAAAAGCGCTCCTAGACCAAATCCCATAACGACCATTCCGGTTATAAAACCTTTCCTGTCCGGGAACCATTTAGCTGCAGTAGCAACAGGTGTAACATAACCGAGTCCGAGTCCGAGTCCGCCTATAACACCGAGTCCGATGTACAGGAACGGAAGACTGTTCATTCCCAGAGCGATACCTCCGAGGATCCATCCGAGTCCGTAAAGTACAGCACCTGATACGGCAAGTTTACGGGGACCGAATTTAGGAAGTATGAATCCGCCGATCATCGCGCCGATACCGAGGAAACATATCGCGAATGAAAGTATCCATGCAACCTGCTTGTTGTTCCATACCATTTTGTTCGCAGCTTCCAATTTAGCTGTTTCGGTAGTAATTGTTTCTTCAGCAGTTTTAACAGCAGTTTCTGCTGCGCCTTTTGATGTATTGGCTTCGGTTACAGCTGTTTCTGAAGCTGCCAACTGTGCCTCTGCTGCCGTGATCATTTCAAGCTTTGCTTTTGTAGGCTTTTTACCTGCATCAGCTTTGACTGTTTCAAGGTTTGTAGCGGAACTTGCATTTAAATTTAATGCGTCTGCCAATGCTGTTTCAGCTGAAACTAACGCAGCTTTGCTTGTCTCAAGCTGCACATTTGCGATCTCGATGTTCTGATTGATCTCAGTTACGCCTGCAACAACTTTTGATCTTTCGATCAGAGGGTTCTGAAAGAAACTCCATGCGTAGATCGTACCGAGAGTGATCTGTAGCACTGTACCCATTATGGCTATCAGCCAACGGTTTCCACTTTTTTCTGCCATTTTTTCTCCTTGTTTTTGTTTATTGTTTTATTTCTTTAAGCTCTTTCCAGTTTACAAGCACAGACCTTATATTCAGGTATCTTGGCAATAGGATCCAGTGCGTTATTCGTTAATATATTTGCGGGTGCTTCCCAGAAATGGAAAGGCACATAAGCGGTACCTTTCGGAATTCTTTTCGTGATGAACGCTTTCGTAGTGATCGTTCCTCTTCTGGTCGTAACTTTTACCATTTCTGAATTCTTAACTCCGATCCTTTCAGCGTCTTCTACGGATATCATCACATGCGGTCCCGAAAGATTGTTAAGACCTTCAGATTTTCTCGACATAGTTCCGGTATGGAAATGCTGAAGTATCCTTCCGGTAGTCAAATATGTAGGATATTCAGAATCAGGCATCTCGGCGGGATCTTTGAACGGTATCGGGAACATGGTACCGAGACCTTTAGTGAATTTTCCTACATGAAGCACAGGGGTTCCGGGATGTTCTTTTGTCGGGCACGGCCAGTGAAGCCCCATTCTTCCGATCCTTTCATAGCTCATTCCGGCATATGATGGGGTTACTGAAGTGATCTCATTGAAAATATCTTCAGCTTTAGTATAGTTCCAGTTAAGACCCATCTTATTGGCGATCAGCTGATGAATTTCCCAGTCATGCTTTGCTGAACCGGGTGCTTTAACGGCGGGATTAAGCTTCTGAACCCGTCTTTCAGTGTTAGAGAACGTCCCTTCCTTTTCAGCAAAAGTTGAAGCAGGAAGAACGACATGAGCGAATTTTGCGGTTTCAGTCATGAAAATATCCTGGACTACAAGGAAATCAAGTTTTTTCAAAGCTTCTTCAGCGTGATGAAGGTCAGGATCCGATATCATCGGATTTTCACCCATGATATAGAAAGCCTTCATTTTCCCTTCGTGAGCTTCGTCGAACGCCACGGTCATCGGTTTACCGGGTTTATTGTTTAGTTTAACCTTCCAATAGTTCTCCATTTTAGCCTGTGCATCCGCATTCGCGACCTGCTGATACGCCGTATACACATTCGGAAGTCCGCCCATGTCGCAGGCGCCCTGAACGTTGGACTGTCCCCTTAACGGATTCACTCCGCCGCCTGGAATACCCATGTTGCCGCAGAGCAT
>CALMWI010000491.1 GCA_937873545.1 uncultured bacterium
TTCCAACCGCTACCGGGATGATACATTCTTCTGGATCAATCACAACGCTGAAAAATATGGCTGTTCGCTCGAAGAGGTCACGCATGCCCTAAAAGTCTGCACTGAAAAATTTAAAGAAGGGGAGATGAGCTATTTTACAGGTATCCTCCGGAAGAAAGCAGAGGCAAAGGGTGAAGGGGTTAAAGGTTTCGGGAAACGTACAGTATTTGCAATATATGAATTCTTAAAACATAGACTTAAAAGTCACTCGGAGTATGTCACAAATTACGATCTCGACATGGAGCACAGTATATTATATTTTTCTATCCGCTCAAAAGATGACCAGGAACCTGTATCTGATTTATTTAATATAATCTGTGAAAATATCAAATCTGAA
Source organism: uncultured bacterium (assembly GCA_937873545.1). Lineage (GTDB taxonomy): Bacteria > UBA4055 > UBA4055 > UBA4055 > UBA4055 > UBA12480. Next base: position 377 of record CALMWI010000491.1, read on the forward strand.
TTTGATATTCAGCTGCAGCCTAAATTAAGATTAAAGTTGAGTTAAAAAATGAACAGGTTAAAACTATTTATTTTCTTTTGCTTTTTTCTTTCCACCACTCAGAGCCTCTAATAATCGGAGGTAATCTTTCTGGGATTCATAGACCATGGCAGAAATAAAGTTAATAAAAGCCTTTGTCTTTCCTTTGTTATAATCTTTAAGAGTATTAATATATTCTCCTCTTAAGATCGGTGGGATAAGGGTTATAACATAACTCTCTTGTAATAATGCTAAGTTCATTAAAAGCCGTGCTGTCCTTCCGTTTCCATCTACAAAAGGATGAATTGTTACAAAATCGCCGTGTAGTAATGCGGAATATTCTACAGGGTGGTATTTTTCCCTTATTGTTGATATCTGTTCAGATAGTTGTTTCATAAGAGTAGGTACTTCTTCCGGCTGTGGGGGTATGTAGTCTGTCCCTGAGATAAAGACGGCTACCTTCCTATATTCTCCGGCGTTACCCTCGTCTATCCTGTAATAAAAAATTCTATGTAGCTTTTTAATATCTTTCTCTGTTATTGTTTTAGACTTTAATAAGGTGTATAGCAAGTCGTAAGCCTCACTATGTCCAATAGCCTCTTGATGTTCTTTAATACTTTTCCCGCCTATGGTTATACCGTCTTCTAAAATTATTTTAGTCTCTGTTTCAGTAAGTGAGTTTCCTTCAATTGCATTACTTGTATAGGTCAATCCTATACGGTAATATTCTTTAAGCTGTTTAACTGCATGAGGGCTTAACGGGCGGTATTTGTTTATTTCTTCCTGTAATATGTCTACGTCTTTAATTCTATTCTGAAATGTCATTTAATACCTCTTTTCTTCTCTTCCGGTCTCTTGAAAAATTCCCGTAGGCTTTCTTTGGGCATATTCATTAACCCTTAATCATATTATAACTTGCTTAGAAACTCTATAAGAATCTGTCTTGCGGCTGTTGTGTGTCCAACTCCGATTTTTACAGAATATTTTTTTAATGCTTCAATATCATTTTCATGCAGATATATTTTAAACTGTTTAAGATCACCCCTGCTTTCCGGATCAGCTGGAGAGGGGATTTCTTTTGTTTTATCTTTTCTCATTTTGTTTTTACCTTCAATTGGTAGATTCTCATTCTATAACTCTTTCGATTTTGTAAAGCTTTCAGAGTCCGACGGTCGGACTGTATTTTAAAGCTCCTTCAATAATTCTTTCAAATTAGTTATTACAATTTGATAGGCCAGTATTTGAGCGTCACAATGCACTTTGTCTTTTTTCGCTCTTCTTAGTTGTTTAATGTATGCTTCCAGCATATCAATCTGATATTGAATTTTTTTATTTACTTTTATTTTGAATTTATCTAATTCTTTATTTGGTTCTTTTTCAGGATAGACATATGCTGGTTTATCTTCAGAGTCCGACGGTCGGACTGTCTTTTCAGAGTAATCAGGGCTTACTCGTTCTCTCATAGATTTTATATCTGCCCTGGTTAATGTCTCGGCTTTATTCAAATATTCTTTTTGTATTTTAGTATCATCAATTTTTTTTATTTCTTCGATGATCTTTGTATCGACTTTATCAAGCAGGTCAATTTTATCTTTTGATTTCAAAAATTCGTAGTTAGCCGTTAATTGATAAAAATAACCTTTTGAATAACCTGCTACTTCTTTTATAAAAGATTCAAAAGTTAAGCCTGTTTTTTCTGTTAATTCCGCCTGGTGTTCTTTCAGGTAATTAAGATCTTCTATGATCTGCCCTTTCGATTCACTCATAATTTCGAGGTTGTTTTTTATTCTATCAATTCTTTTGACAACTTCCTTCTCTACAGTCTGGATGACGGTCACAGCCACTGCGGTTGGTATTTTCTGTTGTCCGGTTTTAAGCCCGTTTAATAATTTTTCAGCTTTCTTTTTTTGCTTTTCAGATATATCTGTCATATTATTTCACCTGCCAAATTATTAAAATATTCAAATACAGCGGAGTCTTTTTTTAACCATACTGCATTATCATGTGCAGTTTTAATAGCCCCCGCTTTTTTAATGAATGACTCTGTAAAATCTAAACCCATTGACTGCAGCACTTGATTTTCTTTTTCAGTAACAATAGAGGGTACAGCTTTTACTGATAAAAATTTCTTCCCGTCCGATTTCATTTCATTAATCTGTTCCTGTATGATCTGTATTGACTGCAGTGTCCATCTTGTCAGGTTCGCAGGTATAAGAACAACATCGGATGCATAAAGAGCGTTTGTTAATTCATACCCTAGAGCGGGTGGCGAGTCTATCAATACATAATCATAATCTAATCGTTTAATTGATTTCTGAAAGTGCATAATTGCAGTAGGCTTTGATGTCATAATTAATCCGATTTTATGCAGACTTAATGTGCAGGGTATAATATCGATATCACCGTTATAAATAACTTCATCCGGTGTCATTTCACCGGTGATTAAATGATACAAGTTCCGGGATTCTATCTCGTCAACACTGGTATTCCTTAAATGATAATCGGTCAGATTATTATTCGCATCCGAATCAATTACTAATATTTTATATCCTCTTGCGTGTAGAGCCTGTGCTAAAAAGGTTGTAGTCGCAGTCTTCCCGACTCCACCCTTTACGCTGCATATTGATATTATTTTCATAAACTAACCCCTCCCGTAAGTATTTAAACGGTACCTATATAGTACTATATTGTCAATAATAATTTTACACGCATTTACTAAAAGTTGTAATTCTCATGAACTCATTAAA
>CALMWI010000492.1 GCA_937873545.1 uncultured bacterium
AGGTTTTTGTTGATCATGTAGTTGATGCCTGCTTTAACTTTTCCGCCCATTGAGTAAAACTCACCGTCTAATTCAGGCACTGTATCACTTTTAGAAGTCATTGACATATATCCTGCGTCTGCACCAATATACAATCCCAATTGCCTCATGAAAAATTTCTTTGTAATTCCGATTTCTACTAGAGCGGTTGATGTATCGAATTCATCTGATCCTCCGGTATAAGTAAATTTTCCTGGCTGCGCTGTTAACAAATCTGCGGAAAGGTCCAAATACAACTCAGGTATATTTAGAAATTTTGCTATATAATATTCCATATTTATACCTATACAACCGCTAATATTCTCTTCAACTAAATCAGTTTCAACATCAAAATCAGTATCTCCCCAGTATTTGAAGCTGTTCACTCCGCCGAGAACGAAGATATTCAATCCTACGAGCGGATATTCATAGACCTGGTCGTATTCGTTGAAAAGATCGGCTTCTTTGGTTCCTTTCTGCGGAGTTACTATCAGAAGCTGCGAAACTGATTCCTGCTGCTTTATGCTTCTTACTTTCATGAATCCTGTTTCTCTATATTTTTCTTTTCCCGAAGCGTCTTTTTCAAAATAACCCACTGTGTAAGCATCATCCATGTTCACACCTACATTTTTACCGAAATTGAAAGATATTTCGTTTTTCTTCACATCAGCTTTAGTTACAAGAGCTTTTATTTTGAAAACTTCTACTTTTCTGACTTCTTTCTCTAAAAACATCAGCATACCGTTGGCGGCAGATTTGACCGCTTCGATCCTCTTATCCTTCTTTTTATCGTTAAGCGCAAGATCAAAAAGACTGCCGAGAGCATTTGATCCCGAAGCTCTTACGGTAGCGGTAAGTTTAGGTTCCCATACCGGCGCATCCAAAGTTCCCGCATTTGTTGCTGAATAAATATCGATTTTCACGCTCATTGTCGCTGTGAAATCATCACTGTCCTTCTTTTTTGTCAGTATAAAAGTCTCCAGTGTGGGGAAGAATATATAGGCTCCGTTCAGTATCTTATCGACATTCTCTCCGGTTATGAAGTTAGAACCGTAATACTCGTTCTTTATATCCCACTGTTTAGCCGCCCTTTCCTCTATTTTTGTAGCTGTATATTCTTTTACGATCTCGAAAAGCGCTGCCGGGTCGTTCACTCCGGCCGGAATAGGATTGTAGTCAAATCTGCCCATGCCTACAAATTTATCGAACACCATCTGATAAACCAGATCGATATCCTGCTGAGAAGCCATCCTTGCCGCTTCCGCAACATCCATCTTAAAAATAGAGATAGACTTTCTGTCGTATTCTTCCATAGCGGCGTTCAGAATGAATATCATTGAAATTACCGCCAGAATCACCATTTTTTTCATACTATTCTCCCCTCCCGGATAAATTAACTTGTTAAATTTGTTTTATTCAATGCTTAAAATAAAGAAAATTAAAACGGTTGGCAACATATATTAATAATTTATTCTTATGTTATAGATCCGCATATCATAATTTTTAAAAAGTTCCTCATCCGCATAATAGTATTTCATTCCATAATACGAATTTTCCTCGAAGTTCTTTACTTCTCCCGCATTAATACCTGAAGAACCGTAAGAAAGAGAGTATTTGTCACCGAAGCTGAAATCGAAATTCTGATATATATGCGAATAATAGATGAATAGAGTGTCAGCTTCATCCGGTTCAAGCTCGATATTCAGATCTTTTGAATACTTTCCGTTCTTTTTTTCTGCTTTATAGTAACCTGTTATTGATCTGAAATCCTCAAAACGCCTGTTCGATCTTATCCCTATCCTGAAAGTTTTAAGCTTTTCCCCGTTATTTTTCAGTATTATCACTTTAGCGTAGTCCCCTCCAAAATATTTAGGTAGTAGCGGGCCGAACTTTTCATTTATACCTATGTATGAATTAGTCACGTCTGCCATTTTCCCCCTGTCATAGTAGTGATATTCCGGAGAATATTTAAGCTGTTTGTATATATAGTCGTCGTTGAAGAGCATAAGCGTGTCAGAACAGCTTCCGGCAAAATAATCCCTATCTATAAATTCCTCATCGTTATCAAGATCATACCCTCCGAAATAACCGGGCGGTATTATTTTTGAATAGTTTAAAAGTGTCTTTGAAATATCTGTTATTGCCGCATTCCCCGTCTCGGCTGAAGGTTTCATGCCTTTATGGTAGAAAAATGAAAGGCCTTTAGATAGTTTTTTTATCCTGTTCGTCGAAATAAAAAGCATAAGCGGTTCGATCTTAAGTCTGCTCTCTATCATTTTCTTGATCAGTCCTGCGTGATGGTCAATATCAGTAAAATAATGTTCATTAACGCTGCGGTCGCCAGATAGATCTGCGTAGCAGAAAAATAGAGTGTCTTTATCTTTTATGATATCTTTGTAAAGCTGTTCAAGAACTTCTTCCTTGGACTTCATGATCATAGATTTCGAAAAATATCCTGAAGCCGATAAAAATACTGCTGAATCGGCCGTATAAAGCCTCGTTATGTATCCTGAGCTGGCGTATGCCTGCGGAACAGAACTGTTCCTCAGGCTGTCAGAGATAATTTCCTTTAATTTTCTGTAAGGTGATTTACCGTCATTGAACTTATACGGAGACAGGCATTCCAAAAAACTCTTCAGACTCATAGCTCTATCGGGTGTAAGATCCACAGTAGAGCTGAAGATCTTTGAGTTCTTTAATATATCAAAAAATTCAGGTGACGAGACTGAATCCGTAACGGAACTTTTTACTAGGTCCGCAATATCAAAAACAATTACGCTGTTTTTCCTGAACCTGCCTTTTAGGGTCAATACTGTGTCATTCTGCTGATATTTCTCGAAACGGAGTTCCGGCGGCCTGTACTCCTCAAGGGCTTTCTCCCTTATAAAAATATAAGCCGCATACGAGCAAAGTATTAAAAGTAATGTAATGAAGTACTTCATAAATCCGTTTTTTTAAAACTGATACAAAAGCCCTATGGAATGTATAGGAGAAACATCTTCGTCAAGATCGAATTCCAAAGGCATCCTGCCTACCATCGAGAAATCAATTCCGAAGCCGTTCGAGAAAACATATTCAGCACAAAACCGTCCGTAAAGATGATTCGCTTTGAATCCTTTTGAATTTCCCTCGTAGTCTTCAACATCATCATTTATCGATAATCCCAGGTCTCCGAGAAAAACCCATGTTCTTGCCCGCTTTGTAAATTTGTAAGTCGCGCCTATAATAAATTCAGATTTTTCTTTTAAGCCGGACCCGTATTCGCTTTGATCAAGTTCAATAATAAAACCTAGCTTTCTTGTCAAATATCTTGAAAAACTTAAGCCGATTTTTTTCTGCTCGGACGGGAATAAGCTGTAGGACGCTCTTATTTCATTGAATTTAAAATCCCTGAAAACTGACTCATCGGTCATGTTTTTTTCCTGAAA
>CALMWI010000493.1 GCA_937873545.1 uncultured bacterium
CGCAGTATCTTCCGCTGCACAAGCTTCTTCCCAAAGATTACGCAGGGATAATCAGCACATTCAATTCGGTGTTTGAAAATACGACTGTGTGGCTCGGTCATACTCATACGCTTCTCGTTGGTACAAAAAAGCCGCTTAAGATTGATTTTGCCGATTTCAAAGCAAAAGCAGCGTTGATCAAAGATCAATATCTTTATAATAACCCTTACAGCCTCGCATCATTTCTGGTATTCGATAAGAATTCTCTCAGCAGCATAACTAGCGGTTCCGAGATCTGCTCAGACGACAGATCGTATCTGGATTTTTTCGTTATGAACAGTTTTCTGCCTGAGAACTGGGCGTATAACGCTGAAAGCATCTTAAAAAATATGAAAAACACAGATGTGTTCTACAATGTTGACGATCCACAAATGCTCGAAAGATTCAGAGTAACAACAAAGATCGTTCTACAAGCACTGATTCAGTCAATGAGCGGAAATCCGCAGGGCTATATCGCCAAGCTTTACGAAGCCTTAAGTATCACTCCCGAAAATCAGGAAATATCTTTTCTGATCAAACTTGAGGCAATGAAAAAAGGGGAATGAAATGAAAAAGATAATCCTTGAAAATGCTGTATCTTAAATAATTTTGTTGACAAAATTTCAAATAATGAGTATATTAGGCATACGATGTAATCATAGGATTATGAATGATTTACAATTGGGATAGAGAAAAAAATGCAAAGCTGATCGAAGAAAGAGGAATTTCTTTTGAAGAAATAATATTTCATATTTCAAACGGAGCTCTTTTAGATATTATTGAAAATCCGAACAACGAAAAGTACAAAGATCAGTTTATGTTCGTGATCAAAATTGACGATTATGTTTATCTTGTTCCTTTTGTCGAAAATGAAGATGAAATATTTCTTAAAACTATATATCCGAGCAGAAAAGCAACAGAAAATTATTTGAAGAAGGGGTAAATATGTCAAAAATGCCTGAAAAATACGAAAGCGATGAGATCAGAACTTATGAAGAAGGTGAATGGAAGTCCGTAAAAGACAAAAAAGCCAGAATAACAAAATATCAGCAGATCGCAAAACAACATCTGAAAAAGGATAAAAGGATCAATATAAGAATATCCGAAAAAGATCTTACCGATCTGCAGAAAGCTGCTGTTTCTGAAGGATTGCCGTATCAGACTCTCATCGCCAGCATAATTCATAAATATAATACCGGAAAGCTCGTTGAAAGATAATATAAAGAACTCATAGGGTTATTTATGCAAGTTACTAAACATTATTTCTCAACATAAATTTTGAGGCGGAAATGTGCTACAAAGCCCATAAAATAGTTAGTGAAAACAAAATTATAGTGTTTGTTTTGTTAAACGTCGTGCTTTCTTACAACAATTTTTTAAACGCATCTACATACATAGTTCCAAAGGCAGCAACATCAATTTATGTAGCTGACACTGACCTTGATGGTGATTTAGATATTATTGTCGGGCATAAAACAGCTTGGGAACAAACAAATCCTACCATATCAATACTGGAGAATGATGGCAAAGGAGTTTTTTCCAATATTGACACTTCTCATGTATTTTGCGGATATCAGGAAAACATATTTCTGCAAAAGATAAATGATGATGAGCATCCTGATATTGTTTCTTTCTACTCAGATTTTTCTTCAGGGACTGCTGAAAGATATGTTAGAATAATTAATAACAATAATGGCGAATTTGGAACATTTCAGGATTATTCACTAAACAGCGACAAAATATTTTCAGGAATAAATTACGGCGACATTGATGGCGACGGTGATATTGATATTGTCTTTTTTTCCAACAGCGGTTTTTTTTGGGGATACATGAAAAATGACGGAACCGGACAATTCTCCAGTCCCGTTAATATTGATTTGGATGAACCGCCGGGTACAATTGCATGCGGAGATGTAGACGGAGACGACAAGGATGAGATAATTGTAGGTTATGGTACCTACGAGATGCGAATTTATAAAGCAGGCTTTTTGTTAGATGAAGTACCTTACTTCACTGATTACTCAGAAATATGGGTCAGAGATATAAATAAGGAT
>CALMWI010000494.1 GCA_937873545.1 uncultured bacterium
TGTTGATCCCGAAAGCCATATTAAAGCCTATGTTTTCAGCGAGTTTATGGTATTTTCGGTCGTAGATGTATCCTTTTGGAGAGAATATTGTTATCTTTTTCCTTGACTGCTCTTTGTATTTTTTAACATAATAATCATGGTTCAAGACCGAAACCTGATACAGTTTCGCTATAATAACGGTATAAACTATGAGGCTGAGTATAATGATAAAAAGCACCCTCGATCTGTTCTTACTCTCCAAAACCTTTTCAGATTTCATATTTGAGGGCCGCTTTTTAATCATGAGTTTACTCTTGTGAAGGTATTGATGACTCTTCCGGCTCCAGAGAAGCCAGATCAAAATTCGTTTCGAATAAGGACGGAAGTTTTTTTAGTTCCTGAGCGCTGAACATACCTTCCTTATCTATAACCGCGAAAGTTCTCTGGTTTTTTACGGAATGGGTCATAAAAAGCTCATTTTGCGCGAATTCCTTGATCTCGCTGTAGGAAAGCATTTTATCGTAATCCGAATTCAGTCTCTCAAGCTCTTCGACCAGTTGCTTTTTCTGAGTCACAAGATCGTCATTATTTCTGTAAACGGTTTTTACCTGTGCCTGAAGAATCACGTATCCCGCGAAAAGGAAAACCAGAGGCAGAAATTTTAAAAGCTTTTTAAAAATTCTGAACCTGTTGTTAAGAGTTTTTGTGCCGTTTCCCCTTGCATATAATTCGGACGCCATAATGTCCTCCTTTTTTAAATTTTTTCAAAAATTCTAAGTTTTGCGCTTCTTGACCTTGAGTTGGCTTTTATTTCCTCTTCTGATGCGCAAACAGGTTTTTTTGTGATATTCCTGATTATCGGTTTTTTATTGCATACGCATTTAGGAAACTCTTTCGGGCAATTGCATCCGGTAGAGTATTCATTTACGAACTGCTTAACTATCCTGTCCTCGAGCGAGTGGTATGATATTACTGCTACTCTGCCGTTCGGTTTTAAAATATTCAGACTGAACTTTAGAACTGTCTGAAGCTCATCAAGTTCTCTGTTAACTTCTATTCTCAGCGCTTGAAAGATCCTCGACAGAGTTTTTATTCTGAAATTTTTAGAACAAACAGAACCGATGATATCTGCAAGCTCACCTGTGGTCCTTATCTTCTTTTTATCTCTGTATTGAACTATTTTTTCGGTGATCTTTCTTGAGTTTCTTTCTTCTCCGTATTTAAAGAATATATCGGTCAGCTCACCCGGAGAATATGAATTTACAATGTCATAAGCAGATATCCCCTGCGCCGCGTCCATTCTCATATCCAGTTCGCCGTCTTCTGAATACATAAATCCTCTTTCGGGATCGTCTATCTGTTTTGAAGAAACACCAAGGTCAAGAAGTATCCCGTCGAACTGCATGCCGAAAACGATCTGCTCAAGTTCGTTTATCCTTGCGAAATTAATATTTACGCTTTTAAAGTTTTTATAAGAACTCAATTCCTTAGATGCATGATCTATAGCCTGTTTATCCCTGTCAATCCCCAACAGATAACCGTCCGGTTCTAAAGATTCGAGTATTTTTCCTGCGTGTCCGCCTCCGCCTAAAGTACAGTCAAGATACACACCGTGTTTATTGATCACAAGCATGTCGATTGTCTCTTTTAATAGAACCGGTATGTGATAACTGACTGCTTTCATTATATATAAATCCCTTAAATGCAAACCGCTACCGAAGTAGCGGAGGAGTAATTCTTATTATTTGAATGATCTTCTATTTTTTTCTTAGTTTGCTGTACAACCCGTGATAATCTTTCGATATTGAAGCTTTTGTAAGATTTTCCGAGTACTGTTCGAAATTCTCCTGCGACCATACCTGAAGTTTATTCCCAAGTCCCTGGATGAACAGATTTTTTGAAGCCTGAATGTATTTCAAAAATTCTTTCGGGAATGATACCCTCTGCATGTTATCCATAGTGGTTTCGTCGCAATATTGTGTTGTAAATGCGGAAAGTTCGTCATCGTCGAATTCATTTTCCAATAGTTTTGAAAATTCGGACCATTCTGTTTCGGTATATAGATAGAATATAGGGTATTGCCTGTCGGAACCGGTGATCTTAACATAATCTTTCATCAGGTAGAATACCTCTTCTTTTTTTTCCTTATCGATACCGAATCTTTTAAGGATCTTTAAGAAGTTTATACGGCCTTTTTCGTCCAGTGAATACTTGTATTTACCCGAGAATATGCTCATTTTCTCCACTTTTATACATTTTCATACACACGTTGTAAAATTATAACATTAATCATCTTTTGTCAAGACAATTTTATTTTTTTTCTTGAAAATAAAAAAAGCCGTCGGGTGACGGCTCTGGAAACATTATATAAACAGTTTTTATTCTACTATCGAACCTATTTTTTCTCCCATAACGAACTTTTTTAAATGTCCGCACTTAAGAAGGTTGACTACGCCTATCCTGAGTTTGTTTTCCATGCTGAAACTTATCGCGGT
>CALMWI010000495.1 GCA_937873545.1 uncultured bacterium
TGAACTGTGAATTAGTTACCTCATGCTCGTCAATATAAAATTCTTTTACTTCAACATCATGCACCGGCTTCTCGTTCTCGCTTTCCATATCGCTGCCTATCTTAACTGTGCCTGCAGGTATCAGCACCATATTCATATTGTCTTTTAAATTTTTATAGTACTGCATATTTCTATTTATTCGCTTTGATTTGGGCTTTGTTTCACCTGCTGATGTGTCTTTCGCTACTTTTGTTTCCTTTTTTGCGGCAAGAGCTGCTGCTATAGAATCTGCTGCTGCAATAGAATCAAGTCTGGCGATTTCCTTTAATTCTGAGAGCTTTCTGGCTTCTTCCTCTGCTTTCCAGCTTGGAACGAATTCAGAGAAATTCGCTTTTAAAAGGCTGTCAGCAAGTGAAATATATTCACCGACATACTGATTATTCTTAAGATCATCCAAAGTCTGCTTTCCTGGTTCAGTGTTCACGAGAAAGTAACCTACACCTATAATAACGGCAAAAAGAATGATCAGAAGTACCATCATATAGGATCTCTTTTTTTCAGAACCGCCCGGTAAATTTGCCTTTGGCGCTTGCCCTGCAGACGGTTTTGGAGTCGATGCAAAGCGGCTTGTTGAAGGTTGTGCCTGACCTGTCGGCGATTTTGGAGGCACAGCTGCCACCATTCCCAGCTTGGTTCCGCAGTTCACACATACTTTAGCGTCATTAGAATTTAATGTATTACATTTTTTACAAATCATTAAATCCCCTCCTGTACTTAATAATTTAGTTTTTTTATAATAAAACAAAATATATTACTAAATTCAAGTAAAACATTTTATATTTTTTAAAGTTCGCATAATTAAAGAAGAGGGTCTAATGACCCTCTTCTCGATGTCGGGGCGAGAAGATTTGAACTTCCGACCCCCTGCTCCCAAGGCAGGTGCGCTAACCGGGCTGCGCCACACCCCGAACATTTTATTAAGAACTATTTTCTAGGAAACTTCAGCAGATTTTTCTTTTTTTTCCTTTTTCACAGCCTGAGTTTTTTCTGCTGATTTTTTTTCTTTTTTAACAGGCTTATCTTCTTTTACCTCAGATTCAGAAGGCTTTTTTTCTTCTGCAGCTTTAACTTTTTTGGTCCTGGCAGGAACTTCAGTAGCATCATCATACTCAACCAGCTGAAGAACAGCTTTTTCCGCCGCATCGCCCTTTCTAAGCCCGAGTTTTAATACTCTGGTATATCCGCCGGCTCTTTTTTTATAGTTCGGGGCAATATCGTTAAATAAAGTAAATACTGTCTCTTTCAGCCTTAAAAATTTAAGTGCCTGTCTAAGAGAGTTCAGATCGCCCTTTTTTCCTAATGTAATCATTTTCTCAGCGAATTTTCTCGCTTCTTTCGCTTTAGGTAAAGTTGTGACTATCTGCTTATGTTCGAACAGCTGAGCCGTAAGATTGCTGAACAGCGCTCTTCTATGGCTGGCGGTCCTGTTTAATTTTCTGCCTCTAACATTGTGACGCATCTTTTATCCCTCTATATCATTTCTTCTTTTTTGATTGCATGTCGTTCAGGTATTTATCCACATCCATGCCGAATTCAAGACCTTTTTCTTTGAGTACTTTATTAAGTTCCGCCAGCGATTTTTTTCCAAAATTTCTGAACTTGAGCATTTCGCTTTCTTTCTTTCTTACAAGGTCACCTATCGTTTTAACCTTTGCATCGGTTAAACAGTTATAAGACCTTACCGAAAGCTCCAATTCGTCTATCGACATTTTCAACAGATTTCTCTTTTTTAGAATATCTGGATCTTCGTCCTCGAATCCTTCAGAGTCTTCTTCTACTTCAAATTTGATGAACAGATTGATATGGTCTCTCAGTATCTGACCTGCGTAAGTTATAGCTTCCTCTGGAGATATCGAAGCATCTGTGAAAACATCAAGAGATAACTTCTCGTAGTCCGTTCTGTCTCCAACACGCGTATTTTCGATATCGTAGCTGACTTTTACGATTGGCGAAAAAATCGAGTCTATCGCGATCGTTCCGATCGGATCGTTCTCATCTCTGTTCGCATCTGACGAAACATATCCTCTGCCGATCTTTATATTAAGCTCGATGCTGAATTCCGCTTTCTCGTTCAGCGTTGCGATCTTAAAATCGGGGTTAAATACCTTTACTTCTCCTCCGGACGAAACTTCAATATCTTTTGCGGTGAAGATCTTCGGTCCTTTCAGGTTTACGGTTACTTTGGATGTCCTTCCTTCGTTAAGATTCAACCTAACCTGTTTCAGGTTAAGGATCATAATCGCAACATCCTCTTTCACACCGGATATGCTTGAGAACTCATGCAGTACTCCGTCGATCTTTATACTGTAGATCGCTGCTCCCTGTATAGATGATAAAAGAACTCTTTTCATCGCATGACCAATAGTAATACCATAGCCTCTCTCTAAAGGCGACAGAACAAATTTTCCGTAGTTATCCTTGAGAGTTTTGATTTCGATGGATTCTGGTACTTTAAAAGGTAATACAGCCATTTTTTTCTCTCTTTATTTAGAGTAAAGTTCTACTATCAACTGTTCGTTGATATTTACGGGAATATCTTCTCTTTTCGGTAATTCAAGAAGCGTGCCTTCCATTGTAGCTTTGTCGATTTTTAAATAGGGTCTGGGGTTTTCATTGACCCTTTTTAAAGATTCGTGAATGATCTCAAGTTTTTTTGACTTTTCTTTAACGGAAACAACATCTCCGACTTTTACTGTCATAGAAGGTATGTTTGCCGACTTTCCGTTCAACAAAAAGTGTTTATGGGAAACCATCTGTCTAGCTGCTCTCTGACTTGGTGCGAAACCGAATCTGTAGATCAATGAATCCAGTCTGCACTCGAGCCTGACCATCAGGTTCGCTCCGGTTATGCCCTTATCATTCTTAGCCTTGTCATAGATATTTCTGAACTGTCTTTCAAGCAGCCCGTAGATATACTTGGCTTTCTGCTTTTCTTTCAGCTGCATACCGTATTCAGAAACTCTCTTTCTTTTTCCTTCGGCGCCGTGCTGACCCGGATCGTATGGTCTTTTGGTAACCACTTTGTCGTATTTAGGATTGCCAAAAAGGTTTTCACCGTACTTCCTTGCTATCTTACCCCTTGGAGTTAAGTCTCTTGCCATTATCTTTTTCTCCGATGATGATTATATTCTTCTTTTCTTTTTAGGTCTGCAGCCGTTGTGCGGAACAGGTGTGATATCCTTTATAGAAAGGATTTCCAGCCCTGCGGCATTCAGTCCTCTTATGGAAGATTCTCTTCCCGCGCCCGGGCCTTTTACGATCACATGAACTTTTCTTAATCCCAGACCCATTGCTTCCTTAGCGATCTGGTCGCTTGCCATTTGCGCGGCAAAACTTGTGTTCTTTTTTGATCCTTTATAACCAACTTTCCCGCCGCTTGACCAATTTATTATGTTTCCGTAGCTGTCAGAAAGACACAGTATAGTGTTGTTGAATGTAGCTTTTACATGAGCTACTCCTATCGGATCTACCTTATCTTTCTTTTTGAGCTTTTTTCTTTTTTTTGCTACTGCCAAGCTATCCTCCCTTGAGCAAAATGATTAGAAATTATTTTTTGTTTTTTACTGCCATTTTCTTTCTGCCTTTTCTTGTACGGGCATTGGTTTTCGTCCTCTGACCCCTGCATGGCAGGTTTTTTCTGTGGCGGATACCTCTATAGTTACCGATATCCATCAGCCTTTTGATCGCAAGTTTTGTCTGAGTCCTCAAAGTACCTTCGATCACAACTTCATTTGTGATTATCTTTCTTATTGCATCGATCTGATCTTCGGTTAAGTCCTTTATCTTTGTATCGAAATGAATGTTCAACTTGTTAAGAATGTTTCTTGCAGTCGAACGTCCGATACCGTAAATATAGGTTAATCCGATCTCTACTCTCTTACCGTTTGGTAGATCTACGCCAGCTATACGAGCCAAATTTACCTCCCTTAACCTTGTCTTTGCTTATGTTTCTTTGTTTTGCATATTACACGAACCACACCATGCCTGGTGATAACCTTACAGTTCTCGCATATTTTCTTTACAGATGCTCTTACTTTCATTACAACTCCTAAATCATTTGTTCCTGTATGTAATCCTGCCTTTAATTAAATCGTAAGGAGAAATTTCAATTTTGACTTTATCTCCGGGAACCATTTTAATATAATGCATTCTCATTTTACCTGAAACATGCGCAATTATTATGTGCCCGTTCTCCAATTCGACTTTAAAGGTAGCATTAGGCAGCGCTTCCTTTATAACTCCGTCAACTTTTATGGTGTTCTCTTTTGCCATCTATCTTTTGCCTGATTTATTGATCAATTCTTTGATATCACCGTATATAACAGGGATTTTTCTATTCCCGTCGATATCAGCCAAAACACCTTTTTTCAAATAATATTCTATTAACGGTTTTGTGCTGCTCAAATAAACTTCCAGCCTGTTCTTTATTACCTCTTCATTATCGTCTGATCTTGTGACAATAGCACCGCCGCAGCCACAGTTTTTACCATTCGGCGGGTTTGATATCATGTTATAACCTTTTCCGCATTTATCGCATAATCTTCTTGCCATCAGCCTTTCTTTAAGCACATCGAATGGCGATCCGATATTTATCACGATATCGATCTTTTTTCTGTCTTCTGCAAGAATCCTGTCCAGCAACTCAGCCTGTTTAACATTTCTGGGAAAGCCGTCAAATATCACACCGTTTTCACAATCGGGTTTATTCATTCTGATTGAAAGCAGACCCAGGACAAGTTCGTCCGGAACCAGCTCTCCTTTGCTCATATATGAATTTGCCAGGATACCTTCCTTAGTCTGATTCGCTACGGCCTGTCTCAGCAGATCGCCTGTTGATATCTGCACAAGACCGAAGTCTTTAACTATCAGTTCGGATTGACTGCCCTTACCGCTTCCGGGCGCTCCAAGCATAAGGATATTCATTATCCTTTTCTCCCTTTGAGTTTACCGGTTTTCAAAAAACCGTCGTAATGGTGCATCATGAGATGAGATTCGATCTGAGCCAGAGTATCAAGCGCTACTCCCACCATAATTATAAGGCTTGTTCCGCCGAAAAATGCCGCAAGATTATATGATATTCCCGGAAATATCTTGACAATAACATTAGTCATGATCGCTATCACTCCGAGGAAAATCGCTCCCGGAAGTGATATTCTGGTTACGATATTGTCAATATAGTCGGCAGTGTTCTTTCCGGGATTTACGCCGGGTATGAATCCATTGCTTTGTTTAAGATTATTCGCCACATCGTCCGGGTTGAATGTAAGAGCTGTGTAAAAATAAGTGAAGAATATTATCACCAGCATATAAATTCCCATATACGAAAAAGATCTGTAGTCAAAAAGACCGTAGATAATTCCTTTGGTAGCGGAATCGTCAGGCAGAAAAGCAGCCAATGTAGTCGGGAAGAACATTATAGACTGCGCAAAAATTATAGGCATTACTCCGGCCATATTTAGTCTGAGAGGAATGTAAGATGCCTGATTCTGATAGGTTTTACCGGCAACCTGTCTTTTTGCGTATGTAACAAATACTTTTCTGACTGCCTGTGTCATCAATATGACCGCAGATATCATTCCCAGCATTCCTACCCAGATTATCAGCTCAACAACAAGTTCCCTGTTGCCGTTTCTTAGCTGAACAAACTCTTCAAGCACCGCGGAAGGGAATCTTGCGAGAATTCCTATTGTGATAATAAGTGATATTCCGTTGCCTATGCCTTTAGAAGTTATCTGCTCCCCAAGCCACATGAGAACTATTGTACCCGTAGCAATAGTAAGCATGGTCATAAAGTAAAATCCCGCAGTAGGATTCGGAACGACCTGCATATAATCGGTATTCATACTTACCAGAAATCTCGCGACACCCCAGCCCTGGGCTGCGGCAAGAACAACGGTACCGTATCTTGTCCATTGAGTGATCTTTCTTCTTCCGTCTTCATCTCTCATCATTTTAGAAATTGTCGGAAAAACTGACCCCAGAAGCTGAATTATAATTGAGGCTGAAATGTATGGCATGATACCTATCGAAAATATAGCAGCTTTCTGAAATGCGCCTCCGGTAAACATATCGAACATTCCGAATAAAGAATTCTGAGCCTGGTTAAAATAATAAGCCAAAGCCCCGACATCTATTCCGGGCATAGGAATATGAGCGCCGACCCTGCAAATGAATAATATCCCCAAAGTGAAAAGAATTTTCTTTCTCAATTCCGGGATCTTCATTATTGTTTGTAGTTTTTCGATCATAATTTGACCACTTTACCTTTTGCTGTATTTATTTTTTCCTCAGCGGATTTACTGAAAGAATCAGCATGAACTTCAACGCTTTTTGTCAGTGTTCCGTTGCCGAGAACTTTTAAGGGCATACCGTTTTTAATCAGACCTTTAGAGTAAAGAACATCGGCAGTAATAACATTCTCGCTCATGTTTTCGAGAATACCAACATTCACTACAGTATATTCAACTCTGAAATTGTTTTTAAAACCTCTTTTTGGAAGTCTTCTTGTAAGCGGAGTCTGGCCGCCCTCGCTGTAGAGAGCTCTGCTATAGCCTGATCTGGCCTTCTGACCTTTCTCGCCTTTACCGGCGGTCTTTCCGTTACCTGACCCGACTCCTCTTCCTATTCTGTGTCTTTTTTTAACGGCTCCTTTTGGAGGTCTTAATTCGTTTAGTTTCATCTTTTACACCCGTTGTTAAATTTCTTCTACTCGAACCATATGCTTTACGACAAAAAGCATCCCTCTAACCTGAGGAGTATCATTGAACTCTTTAGTAATATTAAGCTTTCTCAGGCCCAAAGCCAAAGCTGTTGCTTTCGTTTTTTTCTTCTGCCTGATAACGCTTCTCACTAAAGTTACTTTTAATTTTTTTTCAGTCATCGTTTCCTCACGCTGCCAATTTAATTATACAGCTTTTCTCTGGTTATTTTTCTCTCCCTAAGGATATCTCCTTCGGTCTTTAACTGAGAAAGCCCTTTAAATGTCGCTTTTACGATATTGTGAGCATTGGAGCTTCCCATGCACTTTGAAAGCACATTGGAATAACCTGCGCATTCAAGAACCGCCCTTACCACTCCGCCGGCAATAACTCCCGTACCCTGAGTAGCGGGTTTAAGAAGAACTATCCCTGCTCCGAATTTTGCCATGATGTCATGCGGTATAGTGCCGTTAACGACTGCAACTTCGATCATATTCTTCTTTGCTTCCTCAATACCTTTAGCAATAGCATCGGTAACTTCAAGCGCTTTACCGAGACCGTATCCGACCTTCCCCTTACCGTCACCGACAACCATTATCGCGTTGAAACTGAAGTTCTTACCTCCCTTTACAACTTTGGTCACCCTGTTGATCTTTACCATCTTTTCGATAAGCTGGACTGAGTCATCTTTTGTCTTGGAAGCCTTTTTATTAGTTTCACGAGCCAAGTTTCACCTCATACATTTTAAAATTTTACTCCGGCTTTTCTGACGCCATCAGCAAGAGCTTTCACTCTTCCGTGATAGAGGTAGCCGTTTCTGTCAAAAACAATACCTTCGATATTATTTTCGATCATTTTCTTTCCAAGAAGTGTTCCTACCGCAAAAGCAACTCCTGTTTTCCCTTTCAGGTCTTCAGGCATAGTGATTCCGGCAGCCTTGACTTCTTTCGAATTGTCCGAAGCGCTTAAAAGTGTCTTGCCGCTCTCATCATCAACCAGCTGAGCATATATATGAAGATTGCTCCTGAAAACACTTAGCCTGGGTCTTGACACCGTGCCGAAAACATTCTTTCTGATGCTTTTCTTTCTTCTTATTTTTCTTTCGATTTTTTTGTTCTTCATTTTTCTTTTATCCTACGATAGATACTACTTAGCAGTTTTTCCGGCTTTTCTGATTATTGTCTCATCAGAATACCTGAATCCTTTACCTTTGTAAGGTTCGGGTTTTCTGAAAGATCTGATCTTTGCTGCGATCAGGCCGACGAACTCTTTATCTATACCTGACACCTTTACTTCAGATACGTTACTGACAGGTTGTGTAGCTTCAATTTCGACGCCGTTGGGGATCCTGAAATAGATAGGATGAGAATATCCCAAACTTAGAATGAGATATTTACCTTTAACTTCCATTTTCCATCCGACGCCATTCAATATCAGTTTTCTTGTAAAACCTTCTGAAACGCCTTTAACCATGTTGTTGATCAAAGCCCTGTACAATCCGTGCAGCGCTTTTGTAGTTTTCAGCTCATCGTTTCTTTTTACTTCAATATTACCCTCAGAAGTTTCAACATTGATAACTTCAGGCAATGTAAGATTCAATTCGCCTTTCGTGCCTTTTACGGCAACATGCTTTCCCTCGACGCTTATATTTACGCCTTTTGGGACAACAATTAATTTTCTTCCAATTCTTGACACTTAATCACCTCTTACCAAATATAACACAGTACTTCACCGCCAACATTTAACTCTTTGGCTTTTTTATTAGTGATTACACCTTTTGAGGTTGATAGGATCGCCATACCGAAGTTGTTTTTAATCCTCGGCAGTTCGCTCACATCGCTGTACATCCTCAAACCGGGTTTACTAACCCTCTGCAGACCGCTGATCAGGCTTTTTCCATATTCATCGTATTTAAGATACACTCTCAACACGCCCTGCTTATCGTCTCTTATATTAACATATTTGTCAATAAATCCCTGATCTAGCATGATTTTAACGATCTTCCTTTTGATATTCGAGGCAGGTACATCAACATATTTATGCTTAGATTTTGTCGAATTTCTAATCCTCGTAAGTAAATCAGCAATAGGATCTGTCATTGTCATTTTTCATTTTCTCCTTGTGAGTATAAACCTTAGATTACCAGCTTGCCTTCTTTACGCCTGTGATCTCTCCGAAATTTGCCAGTTGTCTAAAACAAATTCTGC
>CALMWI010000496.1 GCA_937873545.1 uncultured bacterium
AAATTTCTTGATCATATAAATGTAAACTTCATCAAGAGTCGGATGGGTTCTGTTCTCATCCAGAAATTTAAGAATTTCAAGCCTCTGCTGAGTAACTTTAAGGCCTTTTTCTCTCAGTATTTTCATGTATTTTGTGAACGGCATTTTAATCTCCTCTTTTGTTGTAATTGTTATAATTTAGTAATTTATATTTTAAAAGTCAATAGTAAAATTTAAAAATATTTATTTTTTGTTTTGTTTGTCATTGATTTTAGTTATAATTCACATCAACTTTAATGAGGAACATTTATGAAGAAGATTTTGACGATATGCGGCGGTTTCTCAAGCGAAAGAGAGATCAGCCTAAGGACAGGTCAGGCTGTAACGAGAGGCATAAGCAGTGCAGGATATGAAAGCTGGTTTTTAGATACGGCTTTTCCGAAAGAAATTTTCAAAGCTGATAAGAATTTTAAATATACTGAGAAAGGTAAAGTGATTAACTCGCCCGAAAATATTTTGGAGCTTTCAAAACAGCTTGTGAAGCTCAATCCCGATAAAGTTTTTATCGGTCTTCACGGCGGGGAAGGCGAGAACGGTGAAATTCAGGCTCTTTTACAGCTTCTGCAGATAAAATATGTAGGTTCTAATCACGGAACAAGCGCGATGTGCATGGATAAGAATATTTCTAAAGTGATCGCTAAAAGCGTCAGAGTGCCAACAGCGAAATGGGAGTTCATATCTGTAGAGAATTATAATAAAACCGCTTTGAAAAAACTTTTAAAACCTTACGGTTATCCTGTTGTTGTAAAAGCGCTTGC
Organism: uncultured bacterium; assembly: GCA_937873545.1. Classification (GTDB taxonomy): domain Bacteria; phylum UBA4055; class UBA4055; order UBA4055; family UBA4055; genus UBA12480. Next base: position 798 of record CALMWI010000496.1, read on the forward strand.
ACAGGGTTCGTCTGTCGGAGTGTCGATCCTTCAAAGCGAAAAAGATATAGACAGAACAGTTAAGATGATGAATAATGTTAAGGATACTTATTTCATAGAGGAGTATATCAAAGGCAGAGAACTCTCGATACCTGTAATAAAAGGGCATGCTTTTCACTCGATCGAGCTGATCCCTAATGAAGGATTTTACGATTACGAGCATAAATACACACCGGGAGTGACTACGCATGTCTGCCCTGCAAAACTTGATGAGAAGCAGATCAAAACAATGAATACTTACGCCGAGAAAATTTATAAAGCTATCGGCTGTAAAGATTATGCGAGAATTGATTTTATCCTGTCTGATAAAGATGGCAGATTTTATTTTCTTGAAATAAACACGCTGCCGGGAATGACAGAGCTATCTCTGGTTCCCGAATCAGCCAAAGCAAGCGGTATAAATTTTCCCGAGCTG
>CALMWI010000497.1 GCA_937873545.1 uncultured bacterium
CGGATCTCTAGTTTATGTGTGGCTGTCATGTGGCTGTGTCTGTCGAGATCGAGGCTAAGTGCGCGGCCGCTGTTGAGTGTCTGCTTGGCAGCGGCGCCGGCAGCCGCAATTTAGCCTGTGCGACTCTCGGAACGGGCGTCGGCGGAGGTCTGGTTCACAAAGATAGACCGGTGCAGGTTTTTAAACGATGCCGGGCTAATCGAAAGCTACTGCAGTTTTAAAAACAAATTCGAATAAAGTCAGGAGACATTATGACAGCAGATCAGATCGTAGAAGCTGCTTTTAACATCATCACTTACGCAGGCAATGCGCGCGGGATCGCAATGGAAGCGATCGAAACGGCTAAGGAAGGGAACTTCAAGGAAGCGCGTCAGCAGATCCAGGAAGCCCGCGACGAAATGAACAACTCGCATAATTATCAGACCGAGCTGATCACCTCCGAAGCCAACGGCGAAAAGAACGAAATCACCGTTCTGCTCGTACATTCACAGGACCACCTGATGACCGGAATGGTCGTCATCGACATGGCCGAACAGTTTATCGACGTCTATGAAAAGATGGCCGAACTGAAAGAGAAGGCCTGATCTTTCGTTAAAACCAATAATGAATACTTCCCCTTTTTTAACGAAAGTCAAAACGGCTCCGCGTCAGGCGGAGCCGTTTTTTGTCATTTACAGCGTCTTCATTTTCTCTTAAGATTAGTTTGTTATAAAGAAATAACTTATCGGCCAAAAGACATGATATCAGGAAAAACAAATGCTCAAATACGAACTCATCGAACAGGATATACAGAGAAAAATAGAAGAAGGGATCTATAAGCCCAACGATCAGCTTCCGATGGAACGGGAAATGTGCGAGGAATACGGAGTCAGCAAGATCACCGTGAAGCGCGCTATGGATGCGCTCGTATCGAAAGGGCTGATCCTGAAACGGCGCGGTTCCGGCTCCTTCGTTCAGGACATCGATATCCGGGACGGCCGGGGCGCCTTCGGCAGTGTTTCAGGTGAAGTCGGGGGCTTTACCGTAGACATGGAGAGCACGGGCAGACAGATCAGCTCTATCGTCCATCTGTTCGAGGTGGTCATACCGCCTGAGAAGGTCCTCGAACAGCTGAAGATTTCCGCAGATACGTTTACCTACCATATTCATCGAACCCGCTGCCTGGACGGGGTCCCGGCAGCGACCCGAAGCGCATCACCGGCCCGCTGTCCCAGCAG
>CALMWI010000498.1 GCA_937873545.1 uncultured bacterium
ATATCATAAATTTTCAGTCTTACATGTGAATCGACCGCAAGGTCAAACGATATCATCGTTTCCGGGTTGAACGGGTTCGGGTAATTTCCGTGAAGTTTCGTCACAGCAGGTATAGAACTGTCTTCTATCGAACTTGGAGTTTTGCGGGCGATCGAAATATCGTCAAGATACCATGCGTCGTAGCTCCACTGGTTTCCGTCAAGCACCCACGCGACATAAACAGGGTCGGGGAAAGCAGTAAGTTCGATATTAACGGTCTCAGGGCCTGCATCACCGGCAAAATCAGCGTACGACCAGTAAGTGTCCGTCCAGTCGAATTTGTTCGGGCTTACCTGAACTTTATAAGTTACACCTACATCATAACCGTCATAAAAGTGTTTGAACGATATTTGTAAAGTATCTATCCCGGCAGTTGAAACCGGAGGCGACACATATTTTGAGACTGCAGGGTCGAAATTTTCAAGAACAGCCATCACTTCCGGAGATGATCCACCCGCGAAAGATGTATTTGATACTTTCCATCTCGGCGTGCAGTCAACAGAGATCTGCGACCAGTCAGTCTGTGTCGAGAGGTCGGTAGTGTAAGGTGCTGAATAAGGCGCTTTATAAACTATACTTTCTGATTCAGTTAATGAAGATTCACCGGTTGTTGTTCCTGTATAATATGCCGAGACGGAGTATTTATATGTTATACCGGCAGATACGGAAGCATCGGAGTATTCTGTCTGAAGGACATTATCGGCGAGCAGGCTGCCGTCCCTGTAAACTTTATAATGGCCGACGGTAAGTCCCGCTACCGGGTCTGGAGCTGTCCAGTTGAGTTCTATCGCGCCGTAACCGATCGATCCCATAATGTTTTTCGGAGGCAGAACATTCAATGCTATTTCGAAACTGATCGTTTCTCCGGCATAACCGATATTAGCTATATTTATACCTCCGGCCGCGCCGCTGGAAAGGAACGGATAAGGATCGGTCGAGAAGTTGAACGCTGTTCTTCCCAGACCTTTGCTGAAAAGGGCCTGACTCAAAGACCCCCAAACGGTCGGAGTTCCTCCGGGTCTGTAAATATAAACTTCGTCAGGCGGGCCGTCCGCGTTGCCGTCATAAGCTGAATTTATTCTGTAAATAAGCATTCCGTCATCGGATCCGGGAAGACTTGATTCATATAAACCGGTCTGCTTTCTGTATTCGACCACAAAAAATTCATTAAGCGAGTACGGGGAGTTGATTCTGAAAATGTTCCCCGCCGGCGAGGTGAGAGGGTTCAGCGTATAAGTGCCGGGTTCGCTTATTACAGGGACGCTGTCTATCCAGCCGACATATTTATATTTCATCCACGCTCCCATATATTGAGGCGGGTTGGAAGTGTCGTTCATTACATCCCATCCGCCAACGGCATCAGGTGCGGTATCATCCCAGTAATGGTAAAGGTCCGGTCCCCCCAGAGTGTGAAAGAACTCATGGCATATCACTCCGACAGTAAAATATGTTGAAGTTCCAGTAAGGTCAAAATTATAGTTGGCTACTTTTTTTCTGTTGATAAGCACATCTCTTGTATAAAGGTACCACATATGAGGCCAAAGCAGTGACGCCCATGCACCCGGAGCTCCGCTTATCAGAAAGACCACATTGTCAACATTGCCGTCATTGTCACCGTCGATGTCGAGTGTAGTCGGCACTTCTGAAGATACGGCATTAACGGCTCTTTCAAGCAGGGCGTGCTCCCTTTCAGTACTTTCCGAATCGTTCTGATAGCCCAAGGTATTGGTAGAGGCGTTGTAAGGCTGATAGTAGGCTCTAGGATAAATGTCCTGGTAAGACAGATTCGTGGAAAAGTCATCCACATGGGGGTAATAATGAGATGTTACATCTAGTTTATTGTAGGATACCTCATCAAAATAATCTTTGAGCGACGATGCGTCAGTTTTATTGAAATATGCGTCGTAATAAGATCTTTCTCTGTTAAAGATCGAAGCCGCCTCGTCGGAGAACCTAATAAAGATAACAATGTTGTTGACAGGTCCTGTTGTAGGCGCAGCTTTGCCTTCAGACGGTTTGACTGATGTAAAATAATCCCTTTTCTGCTTATATAGTTTCTCCGATATTTTTGCGCCTTTTTGTAATCCGGCAGAGGCCGGATCGGTTACGCCTGCTCTATAATTCGAAGGCACCACTTCTTCTCCTGAACGGATCCCGTAGTAATACCAGCCGTCACTACCCTGAATAACAGTGTAGTCATCCGCATCATGAAGCCTGTTGAAAAATTCGTCACCGGTCGCAAAAAGGTCAAGGGTTGTTCCGTCAGCCTGAGTTACTGTCGTCGGGATATTTTTGAGATAAGCTCCGAAAATTGAAGCAGCAATTATTAGAATATAGGGGCTGATCATGGTTTTCATTTTGTATCCTTATTATTTATTATTTCAATTTGAAAACTTTACAATATAATTTAGTTTTCGATAAAAATCTAACTAATATTTCTTGAAATAAATACTACATTTGTCATATTTTGATTGGAAAACCGCATAAACTTTAATATATTTCTTTTCAAGCTTAATATAAGCTTTAATGAACCGGGGGTATTATGAAAATAAGATATCCGGCCGTCGAAGGCAGTTTTTATCCGTCGGACGAATCAGAACTTGATCAGATGATGACGGAGTTCGAAAAACGGGTAATAGTTGAAAAAACAGGCAGTCCCAAGGCTATAATTGCGCCTCATGCAGGACTGTTTTATTCAGGTCTGACAGCGACATACGCTTATAAAGCCGCAGAAGGATCGCATTACAGAACTGCAGTGATCTTTGCCCCTTCGCACAGAGTCGCGTTTAGCGGTATGAGCGGAGCAGGATTTGACGAATACCAGTTCGTCGGCAAGAACTTTAAAGTGAATAGAGAACTGACCGATTCACTGATAAAAAAACATAATCTCACTTCAATTGACCAGGTGCATCTTTATGAGCACAGCGCCGAGATCCAGCTGCCTTTCGTTAAAAAATACCTTGATGTTGAAAATATTTCGGTTTTCGTATATGGCGATTACAGCCATAATAAACTTTCTGAAGTCATAGATTCTGTGCTTGAAGAAGGAAAAGATCTTGTGATAATATCGTCCGACCTGAGCCACTATCACGCATATGAAAAATGCAGGAAAATAGACGGTAATATTGTTGAAGGCATAAAGAAACTCGATCTTTCGGTCATAGATATGGGAGAAGCCTGCGGCATGACCGGAGTCAAAGCTGTTGTCAGCAGCGCGAAAAAGAAAACTTTAAATCCGGCCGTTCTCGATTACAGAAATTCGGGTGATATTGCCGGCGACAGATCCGGAGTGGTAGGTTATCTTTCGGCAGTGTTTTATTAAAATTTATAATTCGAGAGGCTAAATGAAGATTACGCGGGAAAAACTGCATGATATATTCGGAGTTATATTTATAGCCTTCGGAATAATGATCCTGTTCGGACTGATATCGAAGGACTCACTTGGCAAATTCAGCGGGATGGTTCAGTTTATCTACTCTCTGACCTTCGGTGATAAGATCAGCTATCTCATACCTGTATTTCTGTTCATTGAGGGTTACTATTTTATAAAGATGGAATCTTTTTTCAAACACGCGAGAAATGTAGTGTCGTTTTTTATTCTGGCGTCAGCGTTTTCATCAGCTATAGGCGTTATCAAATATGGGACTGACAATAATTTTTTCGACTCATCAAAATATGAATACGGCGACATAATCGGGTATCTCGGCTTTAAATTCAGCTGGAAACTGATCGAATACCTGGGCTATTCAGGCAGTCTGGTAGTGCTTCTGTCTTTATTTCTGATAATAGTTCTTTTCATATCCAATTTCAGAGTAGTCCAGATAGCAAAGTTCGTGGCTTATCCGTTTATTAAAACTTTCAACGGTATCTATGCTGTTTACAACTGGTACAGAAAAAATCAGGCAAGAAAGAAGCTTGAAAAAGAGCTGAGGGAAAAAGAAGAAGCTGAGAACAAGCCTGCTGAAGAAACAAAAAAAGAGGAGGAAATAACACCTATTCATGTACCGGTCTCACCTGTTGTGAATGACCATAAAAATCAAGATAAAACATATAAAATAGAAGAAGCTATTGTTGAAAAATCGGTAGAATATAAGGCTAAAATTGATAAAAAATACAAATATATACCTCCGGATATAGAGTTTTTGAATGAAACGAAGACCAATTCGAACATAATCGAAGATGAGCAGAAATTGAGAGAAGTCGCGACAAAGCTGGAGGAGAAACTTAAAGAATTCGCGCTTGAGGCTAAAGTGGTAAAGATCAACCCGGGTCCGGTTATAACTCAGTACGAGATAGAACTTGCAAAAGGGGTCAAGGTTTCAAGGGTGACTTCCTTAGAAGACGACCTTGCAATGGCATTAAAGGCTAAAAGTATCAGGATCGTTGCGCCTATACCGGGAAAAGGGACTATCGGAGTGGAGATCCCCAACACGAATCCATCAGTGGTATATCTCAAATCAATTATAGCTTCAGAAAAGTTCGTAAAGCATAAATCAAAACTTGCAATAGCTCTTGGTAAAATGATAAACGGCGAGAATTATATTCTTGATCTCGCGAAAACGCCGCATCTACTTATAGCAGGATCTACAGGTTCGGGCAAGTCCGTATGCATAAACGGTCTTATAGTGTCTATCCTGTACCGCGCAACTCCGGAAGAGGTTCAGTTCTGCATGATAGACCCGAAAAAGGTGGAATTGTCGGTTTATTCCGGGCTTTTGAAGCATCATCTTCTTCAGATAGAAGGAATAGACGATGCCGTTGTGACCAGCCCAGAGGATGCCGTAAGGCTTCTCGACGCGCTCGTTACCGAAATGGAAGGGAGATATGAGCTTCTTAACCAGTCCGGCACCCGAAATATTGAAGAATACAACACGATGATAGAGAGCGGAGAGCTGAAATTAAATGAATTTAACAATGAGCCCTTCAAAAAACTTCCTTATATTGTATGTATAATGGACGAGTACGGCGATCTGATGATGACTTCAGGTAAAGCGGTCGAGGATCCGATCTGCCGGCTTGCGCAAATGGCGAGAGCGATAGGAATCCATCTCGTTCTGGCTACCCAGAGGCCGTCAGTAAAAGTAGTTACAGGCTCGATAAAAGCGAACTTCCCGACCCGAATAGCTTTCAGGGTGATAAGCCAGATAGATTCAAGAACGATCCTTGACGGTAAGGGCGCGGAATCTTTACTCGGAAAAGGGGATATGCTTTTAATTCCGCCGGGGGATTCGGATCTCGTCAGGATACAGAACGCGCTTGTGGAAACAAAAGAGATAAACAAAGTGGTCAGCCACATTGCAAGCCAGCCCCATGATTTTGATAAGATATCCATAAAAGCCAAACCTTCCTCTGCGATGATAGCCGCGATGGGAGGCGATGAAGATGATTTCGGCGGTTCTCCGTCAGAGGATCCTAAATACGCTGAAGCTAAAAGAATGGTCATAAAAACCAAAATGGCCTCCGTCTCTATGCTTCAGAGGGGACTTTCGGTCGGTTATGCCAGAGCAGGTAAACTGATAGATCAGCTCGAAAGGGATAAAGTAATAGGGCCTCATCAGGGATCTAAACCGAGAGAAGTTCTTGTCAGCTCTATTGATGAAGATTAAAGTTGCATAAAAAGTCTTGACCTGAACGCAAGAATATCATATATTTCAACCTGAATTTTGCCCGGGTGGTGGAATTGGCAGACACGCCAGGTTCAGGGTCTGGTGGCAGCAATGCTGTGCTGGTTCGAGCCCAGTCCCGGGCATTTTTAATTTAAGTTCTTTTTTAATATAGAGGTGTGCATGGAAGGTTTAATGGTTGGGCTTACATCAATGACTTGGCAAATGTTCGTCATGATGATAATCGGCGGAATCCTGATTTTCCTCGCTGTTAAAAAGAATTACGAACCGACTTTGCTTCTGCCGATAGGTTTCGGAGCTATTCTCGCTAATATACCATATACTTCAGTACTTGATCAGGTCGAAGGGGGTCATGTCGTAGAAGGCGCGCTTTCGATATTTTTCAGGGTCGGAATTATGACTGAGATATTTCCGCTGCTGATATTTGTAGCAATAGGCGCGATGATAGATTTCAGCCCGCTTTTCAGAAATCCAAAGCTTCTTTTATTTGGAGCCGCCGCGCAGTTCGGAATATTTTTCACAATGATCCTTGCAACACTCTTAGGATTCGATATAAAAGAAGCGGCTTCAATAGGCGTGATCGGTTCCGCGGACGGCCCGACATCGATCTATGTCGCTACAAGATTTGCGCCTAATCTTCTCGGCCCGATATCGGTAGCAGCTTATTCATACATGGCGTTAGTACCTATAATTCAGCCGCCTATTATTAAATTGCTTACCACTAAAGAAGAACGAAGGATGAGAATGGACGGGGGAGGGAACGACAGAAAAATATCGAGGGCTACTCTCGTTCTGTTCCCGATACTTGTTACAATTCTGACCGGTTTATTTGCCCCCACTGCAGTCGCGCTGATAGGATTTCTGATGTTCGGCAACCTGATAAGAGAGTGCGGAGTGCTTAACAAGCTGTCACTTGCTGCTCAGAACGAGCTTGCCAGCCTGGTAACTCTCCTGCTCGGTATAACAATAGCGTCCACGATGACTGCTGACAGATTTCTTCAGGTTTCAACACTTTTTATAATCGGACTCGGTCTGATAGCTTTTATGTTCGATACGGCCGGCGGCGTACTTTTTGCCAAGCTTTTAAACTTCTTCCTTAAAAAGAAGGTAAATCCCATGATCGGCGCGGCTGGAATTTCAGCTTTCCCTATGTCATCCAGGGTGATCCACACGATGGGCCTCAAAGAAGATCCTACAAATTATCTTTTAATGCATGCGGTCAGCGCGAATGTATCCGGACAGATCGGTTCGGTACTTGCGGGCGGACTAATTTTAGCGTTGGTACATTAAGGAGAAAATTATGTTTTCAGATGAGATAATATCGGTTTATTCACAGGCGCTTGATATATCGTTCAAAGGAATGACGGCCTTATTTTTATTTATGTTCATTTTTTTCTTTCTTATTATCGCAATAGACAAACTGCTACCGCATAAAGAAGAACCGAAGAAGTAGATCAAATATATCCGTATTGTATCTGTATTATATCCGTAAAACTAAAAATTGAACTTATGACTTTATCCTCTAATACTGCAGATATCTGTAAGAATAAAGCTCGATGTCGGAAAAGAAAAATCTGATCTCTTTTTTTGCGTTCTCGACAGAATCAGATGCATGAACGCCGTTCTGCTCCACAGTAACACCGACAACTTTTCTGATCGTGCCTTCTGCAGCTTTTGCCGGATCGGTAGCTCCGATAAATTTCCTTAGGTCAGCGACGCAGTTCTCTTTTTCGACGCAGATGGCCGCGACAGTACCGGTGCTCATATAATTTATCAGCCTTTCAAAAAACTCTTTCCCTTCATGAACGAAGTAGAACCTTCTGGCCAGTTCAGGAGTCAGCTTGATGGATTTTATACCTACGATCTGAAAATCATTATTTTCAAGCATGCTTATGATCATTCCGGTTTTTTTTGCGGTAAAAGCATGGGGCTTTACCATGAGAAGGCTTTGTTCGAGCATAGGATCCTCCAGTTAAAAAAAAGCCGCATAAAGCGGCTTTAAATTGCTTTTATTCCGTGATTTTCGCGTCTTCTATCGTGAGTTTGACGACATGTTCTTTCGAGGCAAGAGCTTTTTTTCCGAGCTCCAGACCGATCTTGACAGCCTTGAGGTTATCTATCTCGGTGCCTTTAGGGGCGTTATCAAGAACAGCCTGCTGAATGTTGCTTTCCTTAATTACCTGTGAAAGTCCTGCGAATAACCCTACAGCTATTACTGCTGAATACAGTGTCTTTCCCATTTCTTTTTTTGCTATCTCAATAAGATCCACAATTACAAGTTTCTGAGTCATATCTGCAGGAACTTTGGGATTAAGATTCGGATCGACGACTACTATCGCATCGGGTTTGATCTCTTTATAATATATATTGAACGACTTCTGATGAAGCGACAGGAAAAAATCAACATTCTCGGCTCTGGGATACTCAATATGCTTCTTATCAATAACGACATCCACTTTTGTGGCTCCGCCCCTTACCTGCGCGGTATAAGTCGGGGTTTCGATCGCATGACAATCCTCAAAGCTGACCATACCGTAGGCAAGTATCTTTCCGGCAAGGATCACACCCTGACCGCCAACTCCTGCAAAACGGGCTTCGTAATGATCTGTTTTCATTTGCTTTCTCCGTCTTTTGATTTCTGTGCCTTTTCGATGATCGTCTGATAGGCATCTGTGTATTCCTGAGTAGAGTGGTTGTAGTTATCCCAGAATGTCTTTTCAGGTTCTTCAGAAATAAATTCACCAGTTATGATCTTATCGTAAAGCTCTTCGGCTTTCATGTTACGGGCTTTATCGAGAGGAATCTCTCTTGATTCGATCCATTTTCTTGCAGATATTGGATCGCCCATTTTGTTTTTTCTGCCGAATTGAGTGTGGCAGTTTGCAGTCGCAACTATAACCGAAAAACCCTTGTTCTCAAGACCTTTGGTGATATATTTCTCAAGGATCTTACCTTTGTTAACCGTTGATCTTGCTACATAAGACGCACCCGCAGCTTTTGCAAGAAGGCAGATGTCGAAAGTAGGATCGATATTACCGAAGGATGTCGTACTTGTTTTATAACCGATCGGAGTGGTAGGCGAGTGCTGTCCGCCTGTCATACCGTAAGTATTATTGTTGACAACAACGAGGGTGATGTCTATATTTCTTCTGCATGCGTGAATAAAGTGGTTACCGCCGATAGCGGTAGCATCGCCGTCGCCGGAGAAAACCACGATATGTTTTGCAGGCTGGGCCATTTTTATTCCGGTTGCGAAAGTCAAAGCTCTTCCGTGTGTCGTATGCAAAGTATTGCAGTCAATATAACCCGGGGCTCTGCTTGTGCAGCCGATACCTGATACGAAAGCTATATCATTCTTATCCCACCCCATATTGTCGAGAGATCTGATCATTGCTTTTAAAACAATGCCTATTCCGCATCCAGGACACCATAGATGGGGCATTTTTTCCATTCTAAGATATTTTTCATATTCGAAAGCCATTAGTTCACCCCCTTGATCTCATTGAATATATCAGTAGGATGGATAGGGACTCCGCCCACATGATTTATCTTTACAAGCTTTGTTCTGTCAGCAGTGAATTTTTCGATTATCGTGCTAAGCTGGCCCATATTCATCTCAGGAACAATGACAGCTTTTGATCTGCTGCAGACCTTGAGAACTTCAGCTTCATCCAGCGGCCACAGAACTCTAAATCTTACCATACCTACCTTTATGCCCATTTTCCTTGCATTGTCGATCGCAACTCTTGCCGCCCTTGCCGTAGAGCCGAAAGCAAATATTGCTATCTCGGCATCTTTCATAAGGTAAGACTCATAATCAAAGATCTCATGAGCTTTGCTTGAAACTTTTCTTATCTGCCTTTCCTGATCAGCCTGAACAAGTTCAGGATCGGTAGTCGGAAATCCGGTCTTATCGTGACTTAATCCTGTAACATGGAACCGGTATCCTTCAAAGAAATTTGCCATCGGAGGTACATCGCCGTAAGCAGTATCATAAGGGTAATACTTATCGGGAGTTACGGTTGGTTTTCTTCTGCTCTTTATAACGAGCTTCTCCTTATCGGGAAGATCTATTGCTGAGCTCAAATGTGCGATTACTTCATCCAAAAGAAGCATTACAGGCATTCTGTAAGTTTCAGCCAGATTGAAAGCCGTTATAGTCATTTCATATATCTCTTCAAGATAAGCGGGTGTTAAAGCTATAACAGGATGATCTCCGTGAGTTCCCCATTTAGCCTGCATGATGTCTGATTGTGCAAGAGCTGTCGGAAGACCGGTTGAAGGTCCGCCCCTCATTACATTGCATACCACGCACGGTACTTCAGCCATATAAGCATAACCGATATTTTCCTGTTTAAGAGAAAATCCCGGTCCGCTGGTGGCTGTTAAAACTTTTTCACCTGTCAGGGACGCGCCTATTACAGATCCCATTGCGGCTATTTCATCCTCCATCTGGATATATTTACCGCCTACCTTGGGAAGCATGATCGACATAAATTCTGCTATCTCAGAGGAAGGGGTAATAGGATAACCTCCGAAAAACCTGCAGCCTGCATCAATAGCTGCCATAGCCACAAGTTCCGCTCCGGAGTAAAATCGTACTGATTTCTTCAAGGTTATACCTCTTTTAATTTTTTAATATATCTTTATGCAGAAATCCGGACAATGGATCTCGCAAAGCGAACATTTAATGCATTTTGAAGGGTCGGGGATATTCACGACCTGACCGCTCCATTTATCTTTTGCCTCAACTATCTCCCAAACCTGCTTGGGGCATACATCCACGCAGATCCCGCAGCCTTTGCAGCCGTCTCTCCAGTAGCCTATGACCACATGATCATCTTTTTTCCCGATCTTAATGTCGGCTTCCCATTTTGTGTGTCTTTCAGGGATATTGATTTTTTCACTCATTGCGATTTCCATCCTGAGTTTTATTAAATTAATCCTGTATTATGCTTGTTCCGTCTTTGCCTTCAATTGCGTCCATCAGTTTGTCTATTGCAGTAATTATTACCCTTTTTCCGCCGTTTCTTAAGAACATGATGGCCGATTTCATTTTAGGGCCCATGCTTCCGTATGGAAAATGACCTTCATTAAGATACTGATCAGCCTGCGACATTGTAATTACATCTAGATCTTTCTGGTCGGGTTTTTTAAAATTCAGAGAAACTTTATTAACAGCCGTCATTATATACAGTTCATCCGCGCCTATTAGATTTCCGAGCAAAGCACTTGCCATATCTTTGTCTATTACAGCGTCTATTCCTTCAAAATGCATTTTCTCATCAAGATAAACAGGTATCCCGCCTCCACCAGCAGCTATAACAATGTTCTTCTGATCAAGAAGCTGCTTTATAATATTCTTATTAACAATATCTATCGGTTTAGGAGAGCCCACAACCCTTCTCCATCCTCTGTCCGCGTCCTGTTTTACTATCCATCCGTTA
>CALMWI010000499.1 GCA_937873545.1 uncultured bacterium
GCTATGATTTGTATTGAAACCGTGTCGAAATTATTTAATTTTTTGTTTGTCTCAAAGCTTAACATTCGCTAAATTAAAACACGTGAAAAAGTACAACAGGTTGTGTTGAGATACGGTCAATACAACTATATGTTGTGTTTTTTAATTGAAATTGATAAATCTTATGATCTGCGGAGCAACAATGTCGTTCGTTCATCTACACAATCACTCACATTATTCTACCCTTGACGGCTTATCTAAACCCAAAGACATGATAAAACGAGCAAAAGAGCTTAATCAGACAGCGATGGCCATCACCGATCATGGAAATCTCATGGGCGCAATAGATTTTTACCAGGAAGCGAAGAAAGCCGGAATAAAACCGATCATCGGCAGCGAGTTCTACCTTACCGCCGATATGAAAATTCGTGAAAAAGGCGAAGACAGGTTCCATCTGGTTCTTTTGGCAAAGAACGAAACAGGCTACAAAAATCTCATTTACCTATCTACGGAAGCCAACCTGTACGGATTCTATTCTAAACCGAGGATCGATCACGAACTTCTAAAAAAGCATTCCGAGGGGCTGATCGCCCTTACAGCATGTGTTGCGGGAGAGGTTCCTCAGGCAATAATTGAAGGAGATCTAAAAAAAGCCAGAGAAAAAGCCTTATGGTACAAAGGGCTTTTCGGAAAGGAAAATTTTTATCTTGAAATACAGCATCATCCCGATATAAAAGAACAGGCTCTGGTAAACAAAGAACTGATAAAAATGTCAAGGGAACTTGATATCGGGCTTGTTGCAACGAATGACGCTCATTATGTTTACGAAAATGATGCGGTGATACAGGACGCTCTCATCTGCATTAATACCAATAAGCTTCTAGACGAGAGAGATGACAGGATATGTATGATGGACGGGAATTACTCGATCCTGTCAACAGAAGACATGATTAAGAATTTCAAGGATGTTCCTGAAGCTATTGAAAACACGGTCAGGATCAGCGAAATGTGCGAACTCGATATAAGATTCGATCAGAAGCTTATGCCTAAATTCGAGTGTCCCGACGGTTTGTCCGAGGATGAATACCTGAAGATCCTGTGCGAAGAAGGATTGGTAAAGAGATACGGAATTGTCAAATCGGGGAAAAGTTATATTCTTGACGGAAGTATCGAAGAGAAAAACCTTCCGTTGCCTGTGCCTGAAATTATATCAAATCTGGATTTCGAGCTTGAAACAGTCTGCAAAATGGGATTCCCTGGATATTTCCTGATCGTTCAGGATTTTGTGAACTGGTCCAAAAACAACGGAATACTAGTCGGGCCGGGAAGGGGTTCTGCCGCAGGTTCAATAATTTCATATCTGACAGGTATAACAAATGTCGATCCGTTAAAATACGGTCTCCTTTTTGAAAGATTTTTAAATCCGGACAGGATATCCATGCCTGATATAGATATAGATTTCCAGGATGACAAACGGGATCTTGTTTTGGAATATGTAAAGAATAAGTACGGGGATTCGAATGTCAGCCAGGTAGTTACGTATCAGACGATGGGAGCCAAGAATTCGATCAGGGACATCGGAAGGGTAATGAACATACCTCTCGATGAAGTAAACAGAATAAGCAATCTTATATCAGGAAAAGTCGGAACTACAATTGAATCATCACTCAAAGAAAAGGAATTTAAAAAGTTCTACGATGAGAATCCGAAATATAAAGACCTGATAGATATGGCGAACAGGATCGAAGGAACGATAAGAGGTACGGGAACCCATGCCTGTGCAGTCATAATCAGCGGTATCCCCGTTAGAGAGATAGTTCCGCTTCAATATCCGCCGAGAGAAAAAGAGATAATAATAACTCAGTACGAAGGACCCCAGCTCGATAAAATAGGTCTTTTGAAAATGGATTTTTTAGGACTGAGGAACTTAACCATAATATCTGAAACCTTGGAATATATTAAAAAAAGAACTGGAAAACAGCTCGATATAGATAAAATTCCGTTCGACGACAAAAAAACATTCGGTCTTTACAGTAAAGGATTAACGGACGGAATATTCCAGTTTGAATCCGACGGAATGAAAAAATATCTTAAGGACTTAAAACCCAATAAATTTGAATTTCTTGTAGCTATGAACGCTTTGTACAGACCCGGGCCGATCGACAAGATACCGGATTTCATACGAAGACGCCACGGCAAAGAGAAGATCGAATATGAGCATCCTCTTATGGAAAAGTACCTGAAAGATACTTACGGTATAACTGTTTATCAGGAACAGGTCATGCTCATGTCCCGCGAGCTTGCGGGATACACGCGAGGTGATTCGGATTTTCTTAGAAAAGCGATGGCTAAGAAAGACAAGAAACTCATTCCGGCGCTGAAGAAAAAATTTTATGACGGTTGTAAAGCGAATCCGAAATTCATTGACGGCTGTGTTAAGATGAAAAAGGATCCGGATAAAGTCATCGAATCAATTTGGGACGGCTGGGAAAAATTCGGAGATTACGCGTTCAATCTTTCGCACTCTGTCTGCTATGCCTATGTTTCGTATCAGACAGCTTAT
Organism: uncultured bacterium; assembly: GCA_937873545.1. GTDB lineage: Bacteria > UBA4055 > UBA4055 > UBA4055 > UBA4055 > UBA12480. Next base: position 2,543 of record CALMWI010000499.1, read on the forward strand.
TTAAAGGCCAATTTTCCTGTTGAATTCATGTCTGCCATGCTCAACAGCGTCAAGGATGATTCGAAATCCGTGCTCACTTACATTGAAGAATGCGGAAATCTGGGAATAAAAATTGTCAGACCGGATGTCAATACAAGCTTCAATTATTTTGCTCCCACTCCCGACGGAAAAATCGCTTTCGGGCTTCAGGCAATAAAAAATGTGGGTGCGAAAGCTATAGAAACCATAATAGAGACAAGAGAGAAATCAGGCAGATACAGATCATTATACGATTTTCTCGAAAGAGTTGATATATCAAAAGCGAACAGGCGTACCATAGAGCATCTGGCTAAGGCTGGAGCGATGGACTCTCTCGGTCACTTCAGATCGCAGATAACGGAATCGCTCGAAGTTCTCCTGCCGCACTATCAGCAGGCTGCATCAAAAAAACTGGACTGGGGCATGAGCCTTTTCGGTGATTCATCCGACGAAGAGATTTCTGTCGATCATCCGCCTCTTCCAGATATACCGGAATGGGATAAATCCGTTCTTCTGGAAAACGAGAAAGAACTTATAGGACTTTATGTGTCGGGGCATCCCCTTGACGAATATAAAGAGGTTCTCAGCTCGTTTTCAACAAATAAGAAGATCGATCCGGATAATTTCATTCAGGATGAGAAGATAATTCTGGGAGCTAAGATAAAAGATATTGACATGAAATATTCAAAAGCCGGAAAGGACTGGGCAAGTTTATCGCTCATTACTCTTCAGGGAGATATGGAATTGCCGCTTTTCAGCCAGGTTTACGATAAATTCAAAGATAAGATCAAATCCGGCGGAGTTTATTTTTTCAAGATCACGATCTCTAAAAAAGACGGGGAGTTCAGAATGTTCACAGAAGATATATTCAGCTACGAACATGCTCAGGAAAAATTCAGAACGAACACTAAGAAGATCAGAATCAATCTGACTCCTGCGAAAATGGATGACTTTACGCTAAAGGAATTTCTGGAATTCATCGAAAGGAACAAGGGCGAGAAAGATCTGTACTTTAAAGTTTTCACCGGAGCTGAAAGCGTGATGCTCAAATCTGAATCTTATAAAGTTACCGGATCAGCGCAGTTCATAAAAGGGCTGAAAGATATTCTCGGCGAAGACAGCATAGAATTTTCATAATTGACTTTGTTTTAGAGTTATAAATTGATTATATTGTTTAACTGCGGGATAATCTGAATGCCGAAGGTTAACAAAGGATTATTTTATGGTTGAAGAGAATTTTTTCGGGAAAGGGCACCTGTTTAAATATGAAACTGAACTCTATTTAAAGGGATACAGGCTTATCGCAGGTGTAGATGAAGCCGGAAGAGGTCCTCTTGCGGGGCCGGTCGTTGCCGCTGCTGTAATATTCAAGCAGGGAGTCGCGATCGAAGGCGTGAACGATTCGAAAAAACTTTCAGAAAGAACGAGAGAAAAGCTCTTTTACGAGATAAGGAAATATGCCGTAAGTTACGGCGTGGGAATGATCTCGAACAAAAGGATCGATGAAATAGACATTCTTAGAGCGACTTTTGAAGCTATGAGAAGAGCTGTTGACAGGCTCGGTTTAAAACCGGATTTCGTTCTTATTGACGGCAGGGACGCTCCTTTAGACACCAAGGATCAGATGAGCATAATAAAAGGCGACAGCCTTTCATACTCAATAGCGGCGGCGTCAATAATCGCGAAAGTGACCCGGGATAAGCTGATGAACTTTTACGGAAAGATATACCCGCAATATAACTTCAGCCAGAATAAAGGCTACGCTACTCCTGAACATATAGAAGCCATAAAGAAATACGGAAGGTGCGAGATTCACAGAAAAAGTTTCAGGCTGCAGTTTGAAAAAGATCCGCAGTTGCACCTTGAATTATAACGAAGGAATCATGATCTATTTTATTACAATCATATTCATCTCAGGACTTCTTTATATCATGTATATAGAGAATTTCCGCTCAGGGCTGGCAAGAATAAAGAATGACCTGTTCAATATAAAAAATGACGATCTGCCCAAGGTGACTGTAATTATACCTGCGAGGAATGAGGAAAAATTTATTGCGGCAACGATAAATTCGGTACTAAATCAGAATTATCCCGAGATCCTTCTCGACATTGTAGCTGTGAATGACAGATCAACTGATACAACACCTGTAATCATGGATAATCTTGCCAGACTCAATAAGAATCTGAGAGTTATCCATATCAATGAAGTGTCAAAGAACATTTCACCTAAAAAGAATGCGATTCTTACGGCTGTCCGTTCGACAGATAATGAAATAATCATAACAACTGACGGTGATTGTCTTCACGACAAAAACTGGGTAAGGTCGATGATAAGCCCTGTTCTTAACGATAAGAATGAAAATGTAGGTATAGTGGCTGGCCTTACGGTATTCGACAAACCCGATATGGACATGTTCGAGGACATATGGCAGAATATGCAGTTCATTGATTACATTTCTCATTCGCTAATGGCGGCAGGTTCGATAGGCAACGGGAGGGCTTTTACCGCTAACGGCAGTAATCTTTTAATCACAAAATCACTTTATTTAAAAGAAGAGAACAGCTTAAGGTCCGAGCTTGCCTCGGGTGATGATTTTTTTGTAATACAGGCCGCTCAGGAGAGCAATTACAGGCTCAGATTCGTATGTAACAGGGAAAGCATAGTAAAAAGCTATCCGGCGGACTCTCTCAAGGGACTTATCGATCAGAGATCGAGATGGGCATCAAAGGCGTCTTACGCTTCGGATTTCGTTCTTTATTTCGCTATAAACACATTTGTATTTTATTCAGGCATTATTACCGCAGTTTTTCTTACCGCATTCGGCAAAATGCCGCCGTGGATACTGCTTGTGTTATTCCTGATGAAAGTGATCCCAGAAACTTTATTTCTTGTTTACGGTTTCGGCAAGTTCGGTCTTGATTTCAAATTGCGGTATTATATTCCGCTTCAGTTGTTTCATATCCCTTTCAATCTTTTCGCCGCGATAAAGGGGAAATATTTCGGTTTCGAATGGAAAGGCGTAAAATACAGACAGTAAAGGGAGAATGATGGTTCAGAATATTGTTGCAATAGTAGGCAGGCCAAATATAGGAAAGTCAACGCTTTTCAACAGAATGACAAGGACGAAAGAGGCTATAGTAGCAGACTACTATGGAGTAACGAGGGACAGGAATTACGGTCTTGTAAACTGGGCAGGGAAAACCTTTACGCTTATTGATACAGGCGGCTTTGTCCCAGAGACAAAAGAATTCTTTGAAAGTATGATAAGATCGCAGATCGAAATAGCCATTGAAGAAGCAGATATAATTCTGTTTCTCGTTGATTCTAAAACAGGCATATCTGCAATAGACAACGATATTGTAAAGATTTTAAACAAAACAGATAAGAGAGTAATTGTCACGGTAAATAAGATCGATGACATGAAAAACGAATCCGATGTTCCTGAATTCTATAATCTCGGGCTTGGAGAACCTATAGGTATTTCAGCTATGAACGGCAGGAATCTGGGTAATCTTCTTGATCTTATAACCGAAGACATGCCTGCCGATGCAGAAGTGACAGCTGAGGAAGATTCCAGGCTTAAGATAGCTGTGATCGGAAAACCGAATGTGGGAAAATCATCTCTTGTGAACAAGATATTGGATAAAGAGAAAATGATAGTTTCGGACATTCCCGGAACGACAAGAGACTCTATAGACTCTGTATTGAAATATAAGGGGGACGAGATCGTCCTGATAGATACTGCAGGACTTCGTAAAAGGAAAAAAGTCAGGGAAAGCCTTGAATTCTATTCTCTGATAAGAACCTTAAGAGCCATAGAAAGAGCTGATGTTGTTATACTGATGATAGATGTGATTGACGGGCTGACAAAGCAGGATATAGATATTCTTGTCGAGGCAAAAAGACTTTATAAAGGGCTTATAATAGCAGTCAACAAATGGGACCTTGTTAAGAACAAGGAAACAAATACCGCCAGAGACTATGAAAAATATCTGAGAGATATGCTTGAATGGATTAGTTATGTGGAGATCAAGTTCATATCTGTTCTCGAAAAACAGAGACTTCTTAAGATACTTGATCTGGCAAAAGATATAAATGCAAGAAGATCTTTAAGGATCCCCACTGCCGAATTGAATGAATACCTTCAGAACATAGTTAAAACTCACACTCCGCCTTCAGTGAAGGGAAAATTCATTAATATAAAATATATGAGTCAGGTAGCTGTCAATCCTCCTGTATTTTCATTTTTCGTGAACGAGCCTACTATGCTTAAAGATAATTATAAAAGATTTCTGGAAAAAAGGATCAGGGAAAAATACGATTTTAGCGGAGTTCCTGTCGTATTTAAATTTTTGAAAAAATAGAGGTGCTTAATGATTTCGATTGATAGCTCAAAAGTACTGATAATGGTTGTTGACGACGAGATCATAAATCTCAAAATTATTGAATCTATGCTCAATATTGAGAGTTTTAAAACTCTTCTCGTAAGCAATCCCAATGAAGTGATGGAGAAAGCTCTGACAAATCAGCCGGATGTAATTTTGCTTGATGTATCAATGCCTACAAAAAGCGGTTTTGAAATATGCCGCGATCTGAAGGACAATCCGCTGACAACGAAGATACCTGTTCTATTCCTCTCCGGCCAGTACAGCAGTGAATTCGTGATAAAGGGTCTTGATTCGGGAGCACAGGATTACATAGCAAAACCTTTCAACGCTCCGGAGCTGCTCGCAAGAGTTAAAACTCACATAAAATTGAAAATAATGGTCGAAAAGTTAATTGAAATGGAACAGTTTAAAGCTCTGCATGCAGCCATGGTGAGCCAGAATCACACACTAAATCAGCTTACAGCTTCAATTTTGGGTCAGGTGGAAATAATCGAGCTGCTGGAAGAAAAAAATGAAACCGATAAAAACAAATATAGAAACGCTGTCAGAGCGATCGAAAAAGCCGCGACGGAAATGGATCAGATGATAAAAAAATTTACAAATCTGAGCAAAGTCAAATTTACTAAATATTCAGATAAAACTGATATGCTTGACCTTACAAATTCAAAGATCGAAGAGGAATAAATGCAGGGAATGATACTCGCGGCAGGCTTCGGTACAAGGCTGAAACCGCTGACCGATAAAATGCCGAAAGCACTTGTCCCTCTATTGGGAAAACCGATGCTGCATCATATAATTGATAAATTTATCGATTCAGGTATAAATGAGATAATTATCAATACCCATTATTTTTCTGAACAGGTAGAGGAGTTTGTTAAAAGATCAAGTTATAAAGCTGACATAAAGTTGGTTAAGGAAGAAACTATTTTAGGCACCGGCGGAGGAATATTCAATATGCTTCGGCATATTACCGAAGAGGATTTTTTCGTTTATAACACTGATGTAGTGTGCGATGTAAGACTGGATGAGCTGATGAAATACCATAAGCTGAACAGGTCTGTTGCAACTATGGTCATGCAGGACAGAGAGACTTTTAATCAGGTGATAATCGATTCCGAAAGCCGTTTCTGCGGTCTTAATCTTGTTAACAAGGGTATTAAGAAAATTGTTCGCGAACCGGTCGGAGGCTCATCCCTGATGGCGTTTTGCGGTATTCATGCCGTAAACAGAAGAATCATTTCATATCAGGAGGAAAAAACCGAGTATTCAATAATCGATGTATATCTAAATGCCGTTTCGGGAAAAGAAAAGATAAAAGCTTATATACCAGATATTCACTGGTTTGATATAGGAACTATAGAAAAGCTGAAACAGGCTGAAAAATTTTTGTCAGGACGCTGACGGCAATGTAAAAATAAAACGGCTTCCTTCACCGGGAACGCTCTCGACGAAGATGTTTCCGTTGTTCTTTTCGATAAATTCCTTGCAAAGGATCAGCCCCAGCCCGGTACCTGTTTCACTGTTAGTTCCCAGAGTGGATGTTTTAAAATCGATGTCAAATATTTTATCAATTATAGTACTGTCTATACCCACTCCTGAATCTGCGACAGTAGTTTCTATGAATTCTCCTTTGTCTTCGCTATAAATACGAATGCTGCCGTTTTCCGGAGTAAATTTTATCGCGTTGGAGATCAGATTTCTGATTATAGTGCTTACCATGTTCTTATCGGCGAAGACTTCCATTTTTCCGGGAGAATTAACAGAAATGCTTATGCCTTTTTTAGAGGCGCTGATGATCAGAATATCGATCTCGCTGTCAAAAATCGTTTTTAGCAGGAATTTTTCGGGTTTATATTCAATAGAGCCCGTCTGAGATCTTGACCATTCGAGAAGGTTGGTTAGCAGTTCGGATGTGTTCTTGCCGGCATTATAGATCCTGTTCACGATATTTCTCATTCTTTCGGTATAGAATTCGCTTTTTTCGTTTTTAAGAAGTTCAGAGAAACCGATGATCGCCTGAAAAGGAGTTCTGAGGTCGTGGCCGATGATCGAAAAGAATTTATCCTTGGTTGCGTTAAGTTCATTGAGCTTGTTCAGTGCTACAGAAAGCTCGTTTTTTTGTTTTCTGATAAGTTCATTTTTGATTTTTAGCAATCTATGTGCTTTACGCTTCAATAAAAGCCTGTAGAAAGCGAATACGACAAGCACAATTACAAGTAAAGTTACTGCTAGAAGATAATTTCTGAATGTGGTCTGCCTTTCAAGTTCAAGCAGTTTTATTTCATTTTCTTTTTTAAGGATCTCATTTTCTTTTTCTTTTTTTTCTGTTCCGTACTGGGTAAGGAGTTCGTTTATTTTTTTTGAGCTGTTCTCGTTGTATATACTGTCATTAGCCTGCATATAAAGTTTATGGTATTTATAGGCGTCTTTGTAATTTCTGAGGCTGTCGTTTGCGGTAAAGAGCATTTTATATGCGTCTTTCTCGATCTCTAAGGCACTATACAGTTTTGCAATTTCGAGTCCTGTAACTGCATAGCCCACAGCCTCGCTATATTTTTTCATTTCTATTTTTATTTCGGCGATATTGATATTTATTATTGAAAGACCTTTCTTTTCATTAAGCTCTTTTTTTATTTCTAGAGCTTTAGAGTAATATTCAAGAGCAAGCTCAAGATTCCCGAGCGCTTTATGATTTACGCCGATGTTTATATAGCAGGTAGAGATACCTCTCCTGTCGCTTGTTTCCTCGAACAGTTTCAAAGCCTTATAGTAATATTCCTGTGATCTGGAGTAATCTTTCATGTCATTGTAAACATAACCCAGATTAATGTATTTGCTTGCTATCAGAGGTTTATCATTTAGCTCTTCAGCTATTTTTAGAGATGTGCCCAGATATTCAATAGCCCTTTCATGATTTTTCTGGTACATATATACGATGCCGATATTGTTGTAGCATCTTGATGTGCCGTGCCTGTCTTTCAATTCTTCATAAAGTTTCAGTGAAGCTAGATAGTATTCTATGGCTTTTCCATAGTCTGCTCTAAAAAGAAAGCTGTTTCCGATCTTGTTTTTGCTTAATGCAATATACTTCTTTGACGAAAGTTTTTCAGAAAGGTCGAGTGCTTTACGGTAATATATTTCGGATGAGTCAGGCTGGCACGGTTCATAAAGCATACCCAGGTCTATAAATGATTTAGCAAGAGATGTATCCCGAGCTGAGTAGCTGATTACCTTTAGCAGGCTGTCAACAGCCGTGCTGTCCTGAGCCGTACAGCAGAAAAAAAATATAAAATAGTATAATATTGCCGATCTTCTCATAAACACCCGTCCGTTATTAATAATCTAATCAAATTAAGTTATCGTGTCAATACTATTTATTTTTTTTAACTTTATAATCTCCGGTCAACACTCCGCTGACAGCCCAGTAATTTCCGTCTTCTTTGCCGATATCAATTGCGATCTTCATGACATGATGGCCGGGTTTGATATTCTTCAGGGGGATGAAGAAAGGAGGTGTTACGGCTCCCGGGCACCAGTTCGATCTGCTGAAATCCGAAGATGAAAGCCCGTTGCCGAAATTGCCGGATGCGGGATTAGACATTCTGTAGGTCGCGCAGTCTGTTCTCCACGGAACATGGCTGAATATCGTCTGACCGTCGATGATCACCTGATTCATCTTGGGATTGAATTCATCTCCGCCGCCCCAGCCTCCATGACCAGTAGTAGCGAACAGCAGATAAGGTCTTTCAATATCTGCCGGCAGATCGAATTCAACTGTCAGTGAATCCTGCTGGAACATTTTGCTGTGATTCCCGCTTCCGTCGATGCAGTTGGCAGTATTAAAAAGCGGATATATCCATTTATCTCCCTCATAGAATTCTTCAGGCGGATAATAATTCAGTTCGAGGCTTGCTTTATGACCGCCTTTATCGTAATTGCCTATGGACATCCCGATCCAGATCTCTTCCTGCCCGGCCGGGATCAGTGAAGTAACGTCCTGAACATACACGACAGAATCGTTCCAGTTATAATTGTTTATCTCTACTTTATCATTGAAATGACCGACACCGAAAGACGATATGAAACGCATGAGTTCGACGGGCGGAATATATTTGTCAGTGCGTACGACACCCTTTATTTTCTCTCCGCTTTTACATAAATACTCAGGCAGTCCTTCCGCGCCGTTCCTCAAAGCCTGAAGAAGCACTGCCTCATTCTCTTTCGGCAGCATGAAAACAGTTCCGGTCCTGTCATATGCGTCACCGTTAGACCATGCGGTAACTTTTATATAAACGTTTCCTGCTATGCTGATCTTAGGTATTTTGACTTTCTTTAATATTACATTGCCTTTGCCGAACCTGTAAACCTGGTCCGATGAGAAATCGCCGGGATTTACGATCGAATCCTGCCAGTTGATCTGCTGCCTGTCAAACACCTGAACTGAAGTGTAGCGGGATTTTATTGTCATCTCCTCATATTCAGCGGGTGTGACTTCCTTTGCTTTATCGATCGGATAATCGAACATCTTAGCTTTTTTATTTTCTTTTATTGCTTTTGCTTTGAAC
>CALMWI010000500.1 GCA_937873545.1 uncultured bacterium
CGATAATAATGCAGATTTCTGAAGAAATGGTAGCCTCAGGATTTTTGGATGCAGGTTACCCGGAAGATCATAAAAAGGACAATATTTTTTTCCTGGCTGCCGACCAGTTCGCCTTTGCGGCCGGAGTAGCCGGTATATTATCGAGAAAGAAACCTGCTACGGCTTTTCATTTCGGTTATTATGCTGCAGAATCTCTTCTGATCTCAGAAGCGGGTTTCGCGGCAGGGGCGATACAGGTAGCAGGCACCACTGCAGTTGCTCAGCTCCCATTCTTTATAACTGCTTGTGACTATACTCTTATAGGCGAAGATCTTTACGCCGCGGCTGCCTATATATCTAGGGATGCCCAGATCATGACAAATTTGAAACTGTCTGATTTCGCTAAAGTGGTTATAGGATTGTTATTTATATTAGGAACTATCGTAATGACAATAAATTCTGAATGGACATTTTTACAGGATATCTTGTACACGAGGTAAAATTAATTTTTGAAGGGATAGAAGATAATGAAGAAAGAGATACCGATTTTAATAGGATTTTTTGCCACAATCGGCTGGTATTTGGAATTCTTTTTCGCGGGAACATTTTTTGAGAACTGGAAGATGTTCTTCACCACAGGATTCAGAAGCGTTGCGATCGTCGGGCTTCTGGTCGGTGTTGTTAATGTTCTTAGAGTAAATTATTCAAGGATAAAGTACAACAACGACAGATGGTATTCGATATATCAGATGTCGATAATTTTTCTAATGGTTATTCTTGCCTCGCTAAGAGGTGTTTCTCCGGGGACTCCGTTCGATGCGATGTACACATTTGGTTTCATACCTCTTGATGCTACTGTTTTCTCACTTCTGGCTTTTTATGTTGCTTCGGCTTCGTACAGATCATTCAAAATAAAATCGATCGAGTCAGCTTTTCTTCTGGTTGCAGCTATTCTTATCATGCTCAGTAAAATGCCTCTTGGAGAAGCGATGTGGTCGAAGATACCTGCAATAGGTGAATGGATCATGGACGGTCCTACAAGCGCCGGAAAAAGAGCCATTCTGTTCGGGGCATACTTAGGCGGATTAACAATGATGATCCGAATAGCGTTCGGTTTGGAAAAATCGCATTTATCAGATTAAATTTAATTTTGGGTAAAATATATGGAAAAATTAGTAGATATTTTAAAAAAACTTGACAGAAGGTGGATATTTCTTCTTATTTTCTTATCATGTATTATTCCATTCTGGTTTCCGACACTGTTCAAGCAGGAATTTTCCACTTCAAAAGAGACTCAAAGGGTTTACGATATAATTGAGAGCCTTAATGAAGGTGACGCGGTATTCATTGACTGGGCATTCAATCCGACATTACAGGCGGAACTTCTTCCTATGACCGAGCAGACTATAAAGCAGTGCTTTGATAATAAACTAAGAGTTTTTATCTATTATCCAGATCTTACAGCTATCAGCCTCGGAGAAAATCTTGTTGCGAATATTATCAAGGAAGAAAAATATTCAAAAATGGAAAAGGGAGTGGATTATATTCACCTCGGTTACCTTCCGATAAGTATTGACATGATGATATTTTCGATGTATTCAGACTTTAAATCCACTTTCGGAAAAGAGGGAAAAATATTTAAAGGTATAAAAACATTCAACGATATTAAATATATGATATCCTTCGCAGGCTCAGCACACCCTGAGTATTATCTGCTGCTTCAAAGAAGGTTCGGATTCAGGATGGGTGCAGGTGTGACCGCTGTGACAGGACCGGATTTTATACCTTATCTACAGACCGGTCAGCTTGACGGACTGCTCTTTGGTCTTAAGGGTGCCGCAGAATATGAAAATCTGAGGTTAAAGAATCTTAATGTATCCGGTGATCAATTCAAAAAAGAGAAAAAACTGAATCAAAAAGCGAATGCGGGAATGGCTTCACTTACTTTATCTCATCTGATAATGTTTGTTTTTATAGGGATAGGCAACCTGATATATTTCTACGAAAAAAAGTATAAAAAAAGTAACTAGGAGCTGATAAATGGAATTGATTAATACTCTCATAGATTCGACTATATTGAACCATACTTTTCAGATATGGATGTCTGTTCTTTTCACGCTTATGATGCTTTCGTTTTTGTTTAAAGACAACCCTCTTTACAAGCTAGGTGAGAATACTTTTCTCGGAATATCTTTAGGTTACGGATGGGTAAGATCGTGGGAGATAGTTGTAGTTCCCTTTCTTATCAGGCCTTTAAAAGATGCGTACCTGGATTTTCAGCCTTATGATATAACTTTAATACTCTGGCTTATAATGGGAAGCACTATGTTCTTCAGATTTTCGAGAACTAAGGCTTGGGTAGCCAATTACTATTTTGCTTTTGTATTTGCTTATGTTGCCGGTTATGAAATTCCCGTTCAGGTACAGAATCTTTTCGTTCAGGGTTCAAATATGATGAAACCATTATTCGAGCAACCTTCATTCTTTGAAATCTCTAAATGGTTCGTAATTATATTCGGTACTTTTTCAGGTCTTATGTATTTCTTCTTTTCAAAACCACATAAAGGATTATTGGGAAAAACCGCCAGAGTCGGTATTCTGATCCTTATGATCAACTTCGGTGCTTCATTCGGAGCGACTGTTATGGGAAGGATAGCATTGTTTATAGGAAGAGCACAGGTAATAGCAGATAATTATACCGCCTCGATAGTACTGGCGATAATAATAAGCATATTTTTATTCATATATTTTAAATACTTACAGAAAGAACCTAAGCTCGATGACGAGCAGATGCACTAATATTTTCGGGCGGATTTTTCCGCCCTTTTTTTTAAAAGGAAAGTAGTTGGAAAAATTTATTGATATTTTGAAGAAGCTCGATAGAAGATGGATTTTTCTTCTTATTTTTCTTTCATGCATAATTCCGTTCTGGATACCCAATATGTTCGACCAGGAATTCACGATCTCAAAAGAAACACAGAGAGTTTACAATATCATCGAAGAGATGAATGAGGGAGATGCGGTATTCATTGATTGGGCATTTGATCCGACACTTCAGGCGGAACTTCTTCCGATGGCTGAACAGACGATCAAACAGTGCCTGGATAAAAAATTAAGGATATTTATTTACTACCCCTATGTAACTGGAATAAGCCTGGGAGAAAATCTGCTGGTCAATATAAAAAAAGAAGACAAATACAAGAATATTGAAAACGGGGTTGAATTTATTCATCTTGGCTATCTGCCTATAGATGTAGATATGATGCTGTTTTCCTCCTACTCGGATTTTAAATCAACTTTCGGTAAAGAAGGTAAGATATTCAGAGGCATTAAAACCATGGATGACATCAAATATATAATGTCTATTTCAGGTTCGGATCATACTGAAAGCTATATAGTTCTTCAAAAAAGATTCGGTTTCAAACTTGGTGTAGGGGTAACGGCCGTGATAGGTCCGGATTTTGTTCCTTACCTTCAAACAGGTCAATTGGATGGAATGCTCTTCGGGTTGAGAGGAGCTGCCGAATATGAAAAATTAAGGGTCAGGCACGGTGCGGATAAAATATATAATCAGAAAGCAGATAAAGGACTGGCGTCATTGAGTCTGTCTCAAATCGTAATGTTCTTATTTATAGGTATAGGAAATTTTATATATTTCTACGAAAGAAAACATAAACAGAAAACTTGATCATTCCTCACATTTTGATACTATGTATTCCGCAATTTCATCCTGAGTAAGCTCGGATTTAGTTCCGAATTTATTATCATAAAGCCTGTAAAGGCCATCCTCGACCAGTTCAGGATCGACCGTCACATAGTAAGGTACTCCGGCCTCATAAAACTGTATCATGCGCATTTCAAGTGTTCCTTTTTCCTCAATAACTGTTTCAAACAATCGGGAAAAAGATTTATAAATCTCATCAGCACAGTTTTTTGTTTTTTTGTCAATAATGCTTAATGGGAAAACTGCACATTTTATCGGTGAAAGCTGCTGAGATAGCGGAAGAGTAGTGACTAATGATGTTCTCACTCTTTCCTGATGAAAATTATTAAGCAGTACAGCGAGAATGAATTTATTAACATCGATCTCCACATCGATAACATGGGGAAATCCGTCAGTCCC
>CALMWI010000501.1 GCA_937873545.1 uncultured bacterium
GGCTCGTTTCAGGTGAAGATGTAGTTATCAAGATCATAAAATCGGATTTTAAGAAAAAGTTCGAAAAAGATGTAAAAGCGGTAAAAAACCTGTTCAAATTCGCGATATTTTTCTACCCTAAGCTGGCGCGTGTGTTCGACCCGATAGGAATTCTAGAGCATATCGAGGAATATACTTTAAGAGAACTGAATCTTTTAAACGAGATCGAAGGTCACGATATACTCAGGAAAATTTACGAAGAAAACAAAGATAAATACGATCTATCGATGCTCTCTTTCCCGAAAATTTACAAAGAGCTGTCATCCGAAAATGTGATGGTCTCCGGGTACATTCCCGGCAAAACATTCGACGAAATACTTGATACTGAGATGAAATATGAAGATCTGCTTCTGCTTTTCAAGATTCACGGGTTCTTCATGTTCAATATCGGCACTTTCCACGGCGACATCCATCCCGGCAATCTTATGATCTGCTGCGGAAAGATATATTTTATAGATACAGGCGCGATAGGATATGTAAGCAAAAGACTCAGTCTGGGACTTTTAAATTTCTTCGACGCATTATCTCAGTATGATTACGATATGTGCGCTCAAAGGCTAAACGAAATGGCGGAAACTTCGATATCCGGGGAAAAGTTTGAGAAATTCAGAAAGAAATTTAATATTCTTTACGCCGATTTTAAAGGAAAGAGCGTGAAGGAAGTATCGCTGACTAAAAAAATGATGGAAACGATCAAGCTCGGGGTCAACTGCGGAATGGGTTTTGAAAAAGGCATGTTCTCGATAATAAAAAGTCTTATGTTCCTTGACGGAATGGTCTTAAGATGCAAGCCTGATGCCGTGCTATTGGAAGACATGAGACAGTTCGTATCGGAATTCAAAAAGACGGAGGCGGAATGAACAGAAGAGTAATGACGGGCATAATATTGGGAGCGGTGCTCGGAGTATTCTGCATCTTCGGTGTCAACTTCAGGATGGGAGATCAGGTGACCGCGCTGTTCCTTTTCGCAACATGGTTCAACAGAGTGGTCATGGGTTTAATGATAGGAGCCTTTACGCCTGT
>CALMWI010000502.1 GCA_937873545.1 uncultured bacterium
GAGATAAAAGGTCCTGAAAATGTACCGGACTCAATGAAAGGAATTGGCGCGGTAGCGGATGTATTAGCAGACTTTAACGATAATTTTTATATTCTTGATATCTTACATGCCACGATTAAGAAATATAACCGAGATGGCGAATTCGAAAGATATTTTCCCGAACAGAGAGGTATTGCGGTCGAACAATTTCAAAAACCAACCCAGTTCGCGCTTTTGTATGATACACTTGTGGTATTCGATCCGCCCGCAGGAAAATTTCTCAAGTACCTGACGAGCGGAACATTTGTCGAATCTCAATATGTAATGTCGGGGATACATCCTATAGGACTAGGTTCTGACGGTAAAACTAATCTGAGCACATTTTCGTCGATAACGGTTACGCATGAAAATGTAAAATACATGGTCAACGGGCTATGCGTTCTGAACGGAAGAATGAAGAATGAATACGAAGTCAGAGAAGTCAGAATCCCAATGGACAAAGATTTCTTTTTTCCTGATGCTATGATGAATTATACAGCAAAGGACGGAGTTTTTTATGTTACGGAAAATTTGAGCGATGCTTACAGGATCTACGTTGCTGATAATAGAGGAAATTTGAATTACATTATAGAAAAGGAATATAAAAAAATACCTTACAACCAATATGAAGTATCCCAGCTAAACGGCTTTATCGCCGCATCCGATCTGCCGAAACTCGATTCAACAAAAACATATTATAAAAAAGCTGTCAACACTATAGAGATCGACAAGAACAACAGATTATGGGCGCAGCCTTCTCTTGACAGGACGACTACCAATCAGGACTCCTTTTATATAGACATTTTTGATAAAGGTGTTTTCTTAAACAGGACTGTTCTTGACTTTATCAAAGGAAACGAAACCTACAAGCTGGAAGGCAACCGGATCTATGTGATCGCTGAGGACAGAAAATCAGTCAGAGTTTATGATTACGAATAATTAAAGCTTGTATTTGATATTTCTCAGAAAGTCTTTTCGCCATTTTTTATCTTCACAGGATTCAATACCTGCCGAAATTGATCCGTCAATAACCCCCATTATACCTCTGCCGGTCCCCGATGAAGCAACGATAACGCTTACAGGATTTGCGGTTGCGCAGAATATGTTGCAGACTTCAGGAACATCTTTTATCCTGCCCAGAACATTAATAGGGAAAGCATTTTTCATTATGACTATAAAAGAATGTCCGCAGGAAAGGTACACAGCGTTTTCAGCCGCGAGTTTCATTAATTCTTCATCGTTGCCGTCAAATCTGACAAGACATTTTCCTGAGGCTTCACAGAATGCAACGCCGAACAGAACACCCGGCACTGTATTAACCATTGCTTCATAAATGTCTTCGACTGTTTTGATAAAATGCGACTGACCGAGGATTATATTTGCATCTTCGGGAAATTTTAAATCCACCAGTTCGATGTTCATAAACTGCTCCATATTAAGATTACCAGTTTGAGCTCAGGCCGAATACTATGTTTTCAGCAAGCCTGTCAGTCAGTTTGTCATAAGCAGCATCTCTTGCAGCATCTCCGCCTGAAGCTTCATAATATTCAGTTTCTGAGATCAGATGATTTTTTACAATAAATTCGCCTGAGCCATTGTCGAAGAAATTCAGTTCGACAGAAATCTTCACAGCCATCTGATCGGCTGTTTCGTCCCTTGACTGGGACTCAATGGTCTCGCTATAGGATTTAATAGTGCCGTAAATTTTTGAATCCGCAGAAGGGGAGTTCTCGATTAAAAAATAATTGAAATCTTCAATTTTTTCTGTGATCTTTTTGTTTAGAATATCCGGCAGTTTCAGATCGTATCTGCCTGTATTATCTTCGAACAGGATCAGCTGGGCATTCTTAATTGAAGGCGGGATACTTTTTCCCGAAAAAGAATATATTCCGCATGATGTAACAATTAAAATGGAGAAGAAGCAAAGTATAAATTTCATACTTCAATTCCGTATTTTTCGATCTTCCTGTAAAGTGTTCTCTCACTCATATTCAGCTCCTCAGCAGTCTTTCTTCTGTTACCGCCGTGTCTTCTCAAACTTGCGGATATTATTTCCTTTTCCGTTGGAGTTTCAGAAGGTTTTATCTCTCTTGCAGGATCAAGATTATCCTTCAAATTCGGTTTTTCCGCGAAATATTCAGGAGTAATGTCTTTCGTATAGGTATTAAG
>CALMWI010000503.1 GCA_937873545.1 uncultured bacterium
ACGAGCTTAAACGCGTCACAAAAATCGGTGCCGGTATCGGCATCGGATTCATGTTTTAAATCATTTTCCTTTATTTAAGCTGAGAAAACTTCTGATCTTTGAAGTTTCTTTAGGAAAAACACCCTCTGAGACATATCTGACATCTTCGATCGAGTAGAAAGCGGTCGGATTATACTCATTTATTATAGCAACGATTTTATTCAGATCGGTTCTTTTTATTACCATAAAAATAATGTTAACGGGGCCGATCGCTCCTTCAGCTTTGGACACAGTCACACCGTACTCAGTTTTTCTTAGCTGGGATATAAGGTACTCGTCTCCATTCTTAGTAATGATCCTGATAACTACATTTCCGAGTGCGATCCTGTTTTCGATCACCATTCCGACAAAATTTCCCACTGAGAACCCGACAGCGTATCCGATAATATTGGGAATATTATCAAGGTTCTTCATAACCTGACCGATAGCGAGAAGCCAGATCAAAATTTCAAGAAATGCAAGGAAAGGTGCAATATATCTGTATCCTTTGGCAATAAATATTATCTTTATTGTGCCTATAGACACATCGGTTATCCTGGCGAGGCAGATAAGCAGCGGTATTACGAACATATTGAAAAGAGTTGAGTCGGCAAATTCCATTTTTCAAGACCTCGTTTCATTGCGCTGTAAAATAATAATATTTACTGTTTCAGGCAATAAAAAAAAAGGGCTTTAAACAGCCCTTTTCGGATATATTTGTTTATGAATTATTTTGTGATTATCATTTTTTTTGTAGCAATTGCTTTTCCGTCAAGCTCGAGAGAATAGAAGTAAATCCCGCTGGTCAGACCTTCGGCACTGAAGTTCACTTTATGCGACCCTGCTTTCTGCTCTTTGTCCACAAGTCCGGATACAATCTCCCCCTTCATATTGAATACGGAAAGTTTAACTTTTGAATCAGCTTTCAGTGTGTAAGAAATGGTAGTCTCAGGATTGAACGGGTTCGGATAGTTCTGATACAGTTCGGATGTTCTGACAGCGTTCCCGCTTCCGCCGATCCCGGAAACCTGGCTGCAGAGAGCTTTGATACAGAAATTAGATGTCTTTGGATAAGCGTCACCCGAATAGTTTTGC
Organism: uncultured bacterium; assembly: GCA_937873545.1. Classification (GTDB taxonomy): domain Bacteria; phylum UBA4055; class UBA4055; order UBA4055; family UBA4055; genus UBA12480. Next base: position 1,114 of record CALMWI010000503.1, read on the forward strand.
ATGTCGACCCAGCCTTTACCGTCATTATAATAACTTTCGCCTGACCCGGCAGCCGACCTTACGATCGTTTTCCCTTTTGCG
>CALMWI010000504.1 GCA_937873545.1 uncultured bacterium
GATTGTTCGCTACAGATAGCGAAAGCGATCTGAGAAACATAGCGGTAGTCGCCCCCGGATCAAGAGTTTTTTTTAGAATTTTAACAGCAAGTTCAGATACTGCTGACTGGCCACTCAGCAGGAAGTTCGGTTGCCATCCGGATATGATAATCGATCTGGTCATCCTTGCTAGCAAATTAGGTCTGGAGCCGTACGGAATATCATTCCATGTCGGATCTCAGCAGCACGACATCGGCGCATGGGACTCTGCGATATCAAAAGTTAAATATATATTCGATTGGCTGTCAGAGCATGAGAATATTAATCTGAAAATGATAAATATGGGCGGCGGTTTTCCTGCCAATTACAGATCAAAAACTAATAGTATAGACATTTACGCTCGCGAGATAACAAGGTACCTTCACGAGGATTTCGGCGACACACTTCCTGAGATTATTCTTGAACCGGGAAGATCTATGGTTGGTGAGTCGGGTGTTCTCGTAAGCGAAGTCGTTCTGATTTCAAGAAAGGCAAGAACCGCTCTTGTCAGATGGGTCTATACCGATGTGGGAAAATTCAGTGGTCTTATAGAAACCCTTGACGAATCAATAAAGTATCCGGTTTACTGCGAGAAAAAAGGTGAGACGGAAGAAGTAATACTCGCCGGACCCACCTGTGACAGTCAGGATATAATGTACGAGAATACTACTTACAAATTCCCGCTGAATCTGGCTATAGGCGACAGGCTTTATTGGCTGACTACCGGAGCATATACGTCAAGCTATAGCGCAATAGAATTCAACGGATTCCCTCCGCTCAAGACATACTTTATAAAATAGGTAAAGGCGCAGAAATGCGCCTTTTTGATATAATGAAAAAAATAAAAATTATAACACTGGGCTGCGATAAAAACCTGGTTGACAGCGAAGTTCTCTCAGGACAGCTGGCGCTGAATTATCAGATTTCTCCGGATTTTGATTCAGGCGAAGCTATTATTATAAATACCTGCGGATTTATCGGTGACGCCAAAAAACAATCTGTTGAAGCAATTATCGAAGCCGTAGAAGAAAAGAAAAAAGGAAACTTTAAAAAAGTTCTTCTGACCGGATGTCTGATCCAGAGGTATTTTAAAGAACTGAAACAAGAGTTTCCTGAGGCTGACGGCTTCTTTAAACTTGGCGACATAAAAGGAATGATAAGAGAACTCGGAGTAAACAGAAATGTATCTTCGAACAGGTTCTGTGAGCGGATTGCGCTTGAGTCTGAGCACACGGGATATATAAAAATCTCTGACGGATGCAATCATAAATGTTCATATTGCGCGATACCGGGTATTAGAGGAAAATATAAGTCGAGAGGCATAGACTCAATTTTGAAAGAAGCGGAATATCTAATTAACGGCAATGTTAAAGAGATCATTCTTGTCGGTCAGGAAATATCATCATACGGAACTGATATTTATAAGAGTAATAGAATCAACGATCTTTTAAAAGAACTGTCGAGGGTGTGCGGAAAAGACAGGTGGATAAGGCTGTTATATACTCACCCGCCTCTTGTTACAAGGGAATTTATCGAAACCATAGCTTCTTTTGACAATATATGCAACTACATTGACTTTCCGGTTCAGCACACAGAAACTGAAGTATTAAAAATGATGGGCAGGGGAGATACAACAGCGAAAATCTTCTCAAAAGTAAAACTTATGAGAGAAATAATTCCGGATATAATTATCAGGACTTCAATTATTACAGGTTTTCCGGGCGAAACACCCAAGTTATTCAGCAGGATGAAAAAAAATCTGAATGAACTCAGATTTGACAGGCTGGGTGTTTTTCCATATTCAAGGGAAGAGGGAACTCCTGCTTATTCAATGCATGACCAGATAAACTTGGGAACAGCAAAAAAAAGATCGGAAAGCATAATGAAGCAGCAGCAGGAGATATCATTAGAAAAAAATACAGCTCTTATAGGGAAAAAATTTAAAGTACTTATCGACAGAAATGAAAACGGCTATTCTGTCGGGAGAACTTACGGAGACTCGCCCGATGTAGATAATGAAGTACTAATAAAAGGAAAACTCGAGGCTGGAGAATTCTACTCGGTCAAAATTACCGAAGCTGATGAATTTGATCTTTACGGGCTGAATTTGACAGAAAGAACTTTTCCGTTCTGAACCCTGATGAGAACTCTGTCTCCTTCATAAAATAATTCTTTGGATATATATTGGTAAACTAAGCTGTCCTCGGTTCTCAAAGTAAGATTAAAGCCTTCCCATGTGACAATTTCATCATCAATGTTCTCATTTATTATTTTCGATCCTTCATCGAATTCACCAACAAGAACTACATTTTGTGCAACTACGGTAGCGATTAGAGTTCTTGTGTTCTCGTCCGGATCATGTTTTATTGTAGCACATGAAAGAAAGAGAATGAAAACCGGTGCCAAAAAGAATTTTATGAAAGATGTTTTCATGATAATTCTCCGTTTATTAATAAATCTTAAGTTTATGTGTTAAAAAATTCATGTCGGGATGGCGAGATTTGAACTCGCGACCCTTTGCCCCCCAGACAAATACGCTAACCGGGCTGCGCTACATCCCGAACATTGAATACGATCGAGGATCATTTGATTATGTCAATCTGTGTCGGGGTGAGAAGATTTGAACTTCCGACTTTTACGTCCCGAACGTAACGCGCTAACCGGACTGCGCTACACCCCGAATTTGAACAGGAAGTAATTTAAGGAATAAACATTTTATATTCAAGGGAAAAAAGCATAAATTTACATCGGGCGAATTGCTTTGCTATTCATGGTTTAGTTTTTTATATTTGATTCAAATTATTCAGGGTCATAATGTTTGTAGATTATGTAAATATTACAGTCAGGTCAGGTGACGGAGGTCACGGCAAAGTGGCTTTCCGAAGGGAGAAATTCATTCCGAAAGGAACCCCGAACGGCGGGGACGGCGGGAAGGGGGGCGATGTAATATTCGTAGGTGACAGGAATATGAATACTCTTCTTGACTTTACTTTAAACAGAAAGTTCATAGCTGAGAACGGACAGAACGGCGGTATGAATGATATGACAGGCAGAAACGGCAGATCTGTGACGATCAAAGTGCCTCTCGGTACTGTAATTTCCGATAAAATCACAAATGAAATTTACCTTGATATTTCAGACGATAACAAGGAATACAAACTGCTTGAAGGCGGGAAGGGCGGCTGGGGAAACGCGCATTTTAAAACTTCTACAAGGCAGGCTCCCATGTATGCCCAGCCTGGGATCGCGGGAATTGAAAGACAGCTCAATCTGGAATTAAAAGTGATAGCAGATGTAGGTCTGGTAGGATATCCGAATGCGGGGAAATCCACTCTTCTGTCCGTCATGTCTAATGCCAGACCGAAGATAGCGGATTATCCGTTCACTACTTTATTTCCTAACCTCGGAATTGTTAAGTACGGAAATTACAAAAGTTTTGTAATGGCTGATATTCCGGGACTGATCAAAGGGGCCAGTGAAGGCAAGGGCCTTGGTCTAAGGTTTTTAAGGCATATTGAAAGAACTAAGATACTGATATATCTGATAAACTCAAATTCAGAAGATTACAAAAAGGACTTTAAAGTTCTTCAAAACGAACTTTTTACTTACAGTGACACTATGAGAGAAAAACCTTTTATTAAAGTTCTTTCCAAAAAAGATCTTCTCGAAAAAAAATACAGAGGCAAGTTTTTTGACCACGAGATATCTTCTTTCACGCTTGAAGGGCTCGAAGAGCTTAAGCTTTTAATAGCTGAAAAGCTAAAAGAAATTGAAAAACCTTTTGAAATCTGGGAAAAATAGAGATTTAAAAAATAAAAAAAATAGTTGAGGGTCACTAGATGACACTCAGCGTTGTTTATTTTCTTCTTTGAATTATTTAAAGGAGGAAAACAAATGCATGATAAATTTAGAGAGTTACTTAGAATGGAGTCAGTAAATATGGTGACTTCATCATCAGCCATAAAACTGCTTGAAAAATATAAAACAGCGGAAGACTGCAGAGAAGTAGGCGATGAAGAGTTGTATGGTTATGGCGTATCCAGGAACGGGATAAATAACCTCAGGTCGGCAAAGTTCAATGATGAGGTTTATAATGACCAGATGGAAAAATTGAACGATCTGAAAGACGGTATAAACCTGATAACAGTTTTCGACGAATTGTATCCGGCAAACCTGAAGAATATTTACGACCCGCCGCCTTATTTGTTTTATGAAGGCATACTTTCTGAAAAAGATGACATTTCAATAGCTGTAGTCGGTTCCAGATCGTTATCCAGGTCGGGGAGTTATACAGTTATAAAATTATCAAGAGAGTTAGCTATGGCAGGATTTGTTATCGTAAGTGGTCTGGCTATGGGTGCAGATACCGCGGCTCATAACGGAGCTCTTGATGTTGAAAAGAGAACTGTTGCTGTACTGGGCTCCGGAATAAATATGGAAGTAAATGTAAGCAGTCGGAATACAAGAAAGAAAATAGTTGATAGCGGCGGCGCTGTGCTTTCCCCATTTTTGATTGATACTGAACCTGCAAAATATACTTTTCCGGCAAGAAACAGGATTATAAGCGGTATGAGCCTAGGAGTGGTAATCGCTGAAGCTAAAAAGGACTCAGGTTCTCTTATTACCGCAAATTTTGCTCTTGAGCAGGGTAAGGAAGTTTTTGCAGTCCCCAATGAAATATTCAATCCTAAATATGAAGGAGGTAATAACCTGATAAAAACAGGTCAGGCCAAACTGATAATGGGCATTGACGATATCATAGAGGAATTTCCAGACAGGATCAGGAATCTGATTTCTCCGGCAGTCAGAAACATAGAGAACAAGTCGGTTTGTTTCAATAACGAAACAGAAGAAAAAATATTTAATATACTTGTTGAAAAGAAGATGAATGTTGATGAACTCAGCGAACAGACAGGGATTGATACCGGAACACTTATGGGTGTGCTTTTTATGCTTGAAATGAATAAGATAATCGCCAGAGAACCAAATAATTTTTTTTCAATATCTAGAAAATAATCGCTGTCGTTTAAACTTGATTTTGTTAAGTTTTGTTAATAAATTAACATAGTTAAAGTGGAGGAGGTAAAGATGAAAAATATTTTGATCACAACGCTGATTTTGACAAGTTCCGCAATGTTCAGCCTTAGAGCAGGTGTTGATGATGTGCTCTCTTTTGTTTCCGAGAAAAACGTAGAAGGATATCTGAAGCCTTTCGTTACTTCTCTCGGTGTGGGTCTTAATTCCGGGATGTATCACAGCGCAGTAGTGCCCGAGAAGTTATCATACGGATTAACTTTCAGAAGTATGCTTGTTCTGGTTCCAGAAGACCAGAAAGAATTCAAACCTTACACACCTGAAGGGTACTCATCAGAAAGTACTGCTACAGTTTACGGCGGCGATCCGGGGTATGTCTATGGTGATCAGGGATATATTTCATATCCGGGAGGTTTTAATGTTGATCGTATAGCCTTGGCTTTTCCACAAATCAATCTCGGATGGAAGGGAACTGAATTTACAGCCAAATTTACACCGGTGCTTGAGATCGGTGAAAGTAAAGAGGAGTTCTATTTTTATACATTCGCTTTAAAACATGAGATCACGCGTTATTTCAATAATGTTCCTTTTAACGGGGCAATTCAATTCGGATTTGGGAAGATTAAATTTTCAGATCAGCTAGATTTCAGCAACATGGCAGTTAACTTAATAGCCAGTAAGGATTTTAAGTATTCGACTCTCTACGGTGGTTTAAGTTACCAGAAAACGGAAGTTGAAGCAAATTACAGTATCGTCGGTGACCCGGAAAATGCCGATCCTGATCTCAGGTTGCCTAAGGATGTAAGCCTGACAATTGATGGAGAGAACGGATTCGGAATCACTGCAGGCGCGGCTTTGAGACTTGGATTCTTTGTGATTAATGCTGACTATACTTTTAATTCTCAATCGGTTATAACTGCCGGAATGAGTTTTGAATTCTAATTTAAATTTTAAGGAGAACAAAATGAAGATGAAAAAATATCTGTTTCTTTTAACTGCGATTTTTTCTATCATGTTTATGACGGGCTGCGATGAACTTGAGGACTTTACAGTAAATGTACCTTTTGCTGTCGCATTTACAGATTCTACCAACAGTACTGAGACATTTGATAACGAGGTCTATGATCTGGCTGACAATTCGGTTTATCAGGAGTACCAGGAAAAGATCGAGGATTTTGAATTTCTGGAAGCAAGATACAATGTAAAAGAAACTCTTCCTGACACTCTTACAGGTACTATGACCTTTACTGTGAATAAGAATGATTCTCTTGGCGAAGAGATATTTTCTCAGGTTTTTCCGAATGTAAAAGTTTATAAAGATGCGACAGATATGCTGGTTTTGACCCAAGCTCAGATACAGATGTTTAATGCGTATCTTTTGAACATGTACGCTAATGCAGGCACTACTAAGTTTTACGGGGAAGCAGTTGTTTCCGGTCTTGCAGATGACGGATCTCTCAAGAAAATTGTAGTTGAACTTCATTTGCTGCTCAAAGCAAAAGGAAAACTGTAAGGATTTAAGGAGTTAGTACTGAAGAAAGCTGTAATTCTTCTATCAGGCGGGCTGGATTCCGCAACCTGTCTGGCAATAGCTAAAGATCAAGGCTATGAGATTCATGCGCTTTCTTTCGATTACGGTCAGAAACACACATGCGAGCTCAAATACGCAAAATTCAATGCCAGAAAATTTAAGGCAGAAGAGCACAAGGTCGTTAAGCTTGACAGAAATTTTTTCTTAAAATCAGCTCTGACAGACAAAAAAATCGAAGTCAAAAAAGACAGCTATTCAGCAACAAATATCCCCTTGACTTATGTGCCGGCGAGAAATACAGTATTCCTGAGCTACGCATTGGCTTATGCGGAAACAATCGGGGCGGAACATATTTTCATCGGGGTCAACAGCATTGATTATTCAGGATACCCCGATTGCAGGCCTGAATTTATAACCGCGTACCAAAAAATGGCGAATCTTGCGCTGAAAGAAGTTGTTGAAAAGAAAATGAAAATCAAAATTGAAACACCGCTGATGTCTCATACAAAATCAGAAATAATCATTATCGGAAAAAAACTCGGAATTGATTATTCAAAGACGATATCATGTTATGATCCTGTTGACGGAAAAGCATGCGGGCATTGCGACAGCTGTATTCTAAGAAAAAAAGGCTTTGAAGGTTCGGGATATAAAGACGAGACAGTTTATGTTTAAAAATGAAGTTAAATGAAAAGATCAGCCGTAATTTTACTGATCATATTTTTTTGCGGAGCCTTTTCCGCGGAACTCCGATACACAAAGAAAACGGATTTTACAAAGAACTTCACTTCAAAATATAAAGATTATAAAGCTGTCATGCTCGTTGACCTGACGAACGGACAGATATTATATGAGAATAATGCATATCAGAAGCTGGAAATTGCATCACTTACAAAGATGATGTCTATTTTACTGGTCGTTGAAGCTATTCGCGACAGGAAATTCAGTTTGAAGGATATCGTTACCACTTCAAGAGCGGCATCGAAGATGGGCGGCACACAGATATTCTTGAGCGAGAATGAGAAAATGTCCGTCGAAGATCTGCTTAAATCAGCTATAATGAAATCAGCAAATGATGCTATGTTCGCGCTTGCCGAAAAAGTCAGCGGGCAGGGAAAAGTCGATCTCTTTGTAGACATGATGAACAAAAGAGCGAAAGAGCTTAAACTGACTCAGTCTGAATTTAATTATCCGCACGGTCTTCCTCCTTCAAGGAAGGACAGAAAAAAAGGTATAAAAGGGAATATGTCGTCATGCTATGATCTGGTCGTGCTTGCCGAAGAGCTTATCAAATTTCCGGTCGTAATGAAGTACAGTTCTACATGGATGGATACGATCAGGACAGGCAAGAACATGTTCCAGCTCAGGAATACAAGCAAGCTGATAAGGGATTATAAATATTTTGACGGGCTGAAAACCGGATTTTACTGGAAGGCCGGTTTTTGTATAGTAGCTACTGCAAAAAAGGACGGCATAAGAATGGTTGCCGTCGTCTTAGGTTCCAAAACATCACGCGGCGGCAGGAATAAATTTATCAATTCGCTCGTTACATGGGGGTTTGATGAAGTTTCAAAGCAGAAATTTACTGATATTAAAAAATAACATTTTTAGACTGATAAATTCCGCGCTTATCCATATACTCAAATAATTTATATTTAAATTCTTCGTTGATAAAGCCCCATTTCGGTGCTATAAGCTGATCTGCGTGAGCTCGTGAAATTATCCTTTGTATTACTATAGAACGGTCTAGATATGATACCGCATTTGAGAATAATTCAATATATTTGTCAGCCGTCAGCGGAGTATATTTGCCTTCAGCATAAATTCTTTCAAGCTCAGTTCCCTTAACAACCTGAAGATGATGGATCTTCACATAGTCAGGTTTGATTCGATTAATTTCACGAAACGTATCAAAGATCATTTCGTTAATCTCGCCGGGCAGTCCGATGATCAGATGTACTCCAATAAGAAAATCAGTGTTTTCTCTGATCATTTTAAACGCTTTCAGGAAATCGGCATAATTATGCCCGCGTCTGATCGCTTTCAATGTTTCATCGTGAACAGATTGCAGACCGAGCTCAAGCCAAACCTCTTTTCCGGCTGAAACTTCTTTCAACATTTCAAGAAGCTCAGGATAAATACTATCAGGCCGTGTCGAAAGTGCAAGAATTTTTATTTCAGGATAGCTTAATGCTGTCTCAAAGGAATCCCGAAGATAATTGATCTCGCCGTAAGTAGAAGTATTATCCTGAAAATAAGCGATGAAAGAATCTGTAGGATATTTCCGCTTCACATAAGGAAAACCCTGCTCCATCTGCTCCTTCACCGACACAGCACCCTTTATCGTCTGCGGAATGAACGAATCCTTATTGCAGAAAATGCAGGGAGGGTCATTCGGGCATGGCGTATGCAGAGTAAGTCCGATCTTCCCAAGTTTTTTGCCGTATTTCGCCTTCATGAAAGAAAGTATATCGGAATAGTAATATTTTTTAAATGTCGTCATACAATCAATTTAAAGAAACTAGAGACGATTATCTACAAAATGTTTGCAATAATTTTCTTGATAATTTCAACATAAAATCATAATATTAATAGTTAAAGTAATAAGAGGCGGACGCGCATGTTTTACAAACCTGATTACGAAGGCGGCAGCATCGTGAACCTGATGAGCTCCATAACGAAATGTTTCGGGATGAAACCGGATTACAGCGAACTTATTCTGCTTCCAAGTGAAGAGCTTAATGGATATAAAAATATAATTAACATTGTGATAGACGGACTCGGATATAATTATCTGATGAGTAGAAGAAAGAATTTTCTAAAAGACCATAATATCGGAAAAATCACTTCAGTCTTTCCTTCCACAACTTCTGCATGTATAACAAGTTTCGCGACAGGTCTGGCTCCTAAAGAACACGGGGTGACCGGATGGTTCGTAAGACTGAAGCACGGAAAGCACGACATTCCTTCTACAATTCTGCTGTTTAATGACAGAAGAAATGAAGAGCCGCTTATCAACAGAGGTTTAAAGCCAGAGGATATATTCATTGACTACCGACTGTCTAAACATATAAAAGACCTGAAAGTCGTTCTGCCAGATTCGATAAAGGATTCTGTTTATACAAGCTATCTTCTTGCAGATTCACACAAAATAGGGTACAAAGGGCTGGAAGATTTTTACATAAAGACAACAGAAGCAGTTATTTCGAATAAAAAGAAAAAAAATTACATTTACGGTTACCTGCCCGATTTTGATGCTGTCCTGCATAAAACAGGAACTGATTCGAAAGACCTTACAAAACTGTTTAATGCCATTTCAAAGCAGACAGAGAAATTCATCGATAAAATTCAGGGGACAAATTCGATAGTAATAATTACAGCTGATCACGGTCTGATCGATGGAGATAAAGATAAAAGACTGAGCATGAACGACCTTCCTGATATAAATAAAATGCTTGAATTCCCGCTTTGCGGAGAACCGAGGGCAGCATACTGCTATGTGAAAAAGGCTTACAAAAAGGAGTTCAGAAAAATCGTTGAGGAAAAGTTAGGCCACGCTGTCAGAGTTTTTTCAAGAGAACAGCTTATTAAAGGAAATTATTACGGTCTGTTCGAGCCTAATCATGACTTAAAAAGCAGAACTGGTGACTTTGTGCTTATATGCAAAGAAAATTATGTAATAAAAGATTTTCTTTCAAACGAAAAAGTGAAATATCATTCGGCAGATCACGGCGGGCTGAGCTCAGACGAGCTTTTTGTGCCTCTGATAGTCTGCAGAGTATAATTGGCGGAGTTAATTATGAAAATGATCTATATTCCTTTGATCAAAAAAGCTTTGAAAGAGGATCTTGGTAAAAACGGTGATATAACAACTGATTCGATAATCCAGGAGAGGCAGAAGGGGAAAGCTGTATTAAAAGCAAAATCCGAAGGTATTCTGTGCGGGCTTGAAGTTTTTGAAGATACATTTTTCTATGTTGATAAAGATCTTAAGATAGAGACATTTTTCAAAGACGGAGATAAACTTGAAAAAGGAGATGTAGTAGCCTTAATTAAGGGAAGGCTGAATTCAATTTTAAAAGCTGAGAGAACCGCTCTAAATTTCATTCAGAGAATGTCAGGTATTTCTACTGCCGCGTATCAGTTCGTCAAAGCCGTTGAAGGAACCAACGCACAAATTCTCGATACCAGAAAGACCTTACCGGGATTCAGGATTCTGGATAAATATGCGGTCAAAACCGGAGGGGCACAAAATCACAGGATGGGACTTTTTGATATGTTCCTGATAAAAGATAACCATATTGCAGCTGCCGGTAGTGTATCCAAAGCTGTTGAAAAAGCTTTAAATTTTAAAAAAGAAAATGGCTTAAAAGTCAAGATCGAAGTAGAGATCAAAAATATTACAGAGTTTAAAGAAGCGCTTGCGCTTGAAGTTGACTGGATCATGCTTGATAATATGAAAGCTGATGAGATCAGAAAATGCGTAAGTCTGAACAAGGGTAAAAAGAAACTCGAAGTATCGGGAAATGTGACGATAGAAACAGTCAGAAAGCTCGCCGAGACCGGTGTCGATTACATTTCATCAGGCTCACTGACGCACAGCGTAAAAGCGCTTGATCTGAGTCTGCTTGTAGAATAGGGGAGAAGTGTTGAGAATAATTTTATTCATAGCTGCCTTTTTGTTCATCCTGCTGATATCATGCGCGACCGACTACAAGCGCGGGCCGGAAGGCGGACCAAATGATAAAATCAGTCCCGTAATAGAATCGGCCAGTATCCAGAATGGATCGCTGAATATGGATAAAAATTCTTCGGTTGAAATAAAATTTTCAGAGTTCATTGATGTAAATTCTTCAAAAAATTCTGTTGTAATATCTCCAAGATCAGCCTCGAAAAAAGCTAAAATATATTGGTATGATAAAAGCATAGAGATAAAATTCAAAGATCTTGAAGAAGATCAGACCGTTGTAATAACACTAAATCCCGGCTTGAAGGATACACAGGGAAATATGCTGTCGGCTTCGTATTCGATTTCGTTTTCTACAGGTGGAAGCTTAGACAGAAAATTCATTTTCGGAAGAGTAAACGGAGCAATTTCAAGAAATAATATTGAGACTGTAAATTATGCTAAAGTTAAAGTCAATCTTTATTCCGCCGGTACCGATACAATTGATATAACTAAGGAAGAACCGGAATACAGCTCAGGGCTGTCAAAAGATCTCGTGTTTGAGCTTAACAATATTGGACCTGGCAGATATAGACTATTGGCCTTTAATGATATCAATAATGACCAAAAACCTCAGCCCGGGCTAGAGATGCTCGGGTTTTCGTGTGATGTAATTGATCTCTCAGAAAAAGACAGCATAGAAATCAAGATCACGCTTGGTATGACTGATAATGAATCTCCTTTTATAAAAAATACTTCGGTTGCAGGAAAAGACATTCTAAAGATTGAGTTATCCGAAGCTATAAAAAGATCTGAAAAATTCATCGACAGCTGTTTTCTGAACGGACATGAAGAAAAGTTCGCGGAATATTCTTCACAGGATGATCGAAAAGTGATCTATGCTAAAATAAAACCGTTTAAAATAGACGATCTGATAAAAGTAAAACTGTCTGATGTACAAGATGATTTCGGGAACTTTATAAAGGAAGGTTTGAGAGTAAAAACTCACACTGTTTCAGATACGATTTCTGCCCAGTCATTCAAGGTCGGCGGTAAGATACCGGGGAAGATATCATCGGATCAGGTATTAACTTTTGCTACGAACAGCTTTGTTAACGATTTTTTAGCTTTTAAGCTGCTCGAAATAAAAGACAGTCTGGTAACTGAACTAAATAAGAATATTTCAATCGAACCATACAAGGTTTCAATAGATCTAAAAAGTAACGGGATAGGTCCGGGCAGTTATCAGTTAAATATAGAAAAAGCTGATACTACAGCTTATTCGGCAAAGTTATTAGTAGAAGATCCTTTAGGTTCCGGATCGGTTTCAGGCACAATTTCAGGTGTAACGGAACAAAACTGCATTCTTATATGCAAAAACATCAAGGGCCCTTCAAAGTCCGTAAGCATCGGCAACACAGAATATAAGATCGAATTAGATCCCGGAAGATACATTCTTGCTCTGTTTGCCGACAAGGATTCAAACGGAATGTTTTCAGTGGATCACAGACATTATATTTCTGAAAAGGCGCATTTTTATACCGATACAATAAATATAAGGAAGAACTGGGAAACATCGGACATCAATTTTGAGTTCAAATAAAATCATAATAGGGGAGGGAGCATTATGTACGCATTGATAATGGCCGGAGGAGTCGGGGCGAGGTTCTGGCCGAAAAGCAGGCTGAAAACACCGAAGCATTTATTGACCATCGTAAATGACAAAACCATGCTTGAAAATACAATTATCAGGCTTGATCAACTGATGGGAAGAAAGGACATTTTTATCATCACGAACAAAGAACAGAAGAATAATGTTATAGAAAATATTAATGATTTTAGAGAAGAGAACATAATATCTGAACCTTTCGGGAAAAATACTGCAGCTGCCATCGGTTATGGCGCAATAAAGCTCCTTCTAAGAGATCAAGACGCAATTATGGTTGTTCTTCCAGCGGATCACTTTATAAAGAATATTAGCAAATTCTGCAGTGTTATCTCAGATGCTGTCGAATACTGTAAAAAGGACCCCGAATCACTTATCACGATAGGCATAGAACCCACCCATCCGGAAACGGGTTACGGGTACATTCAGGTAGGGGGCGAGGTCAAAAAAGGTGTTTATGAAGTAAAATCATTCGCAGAAAAGCCTAATTTCGATACTGCCGTAAGATTTCTTGAAAGCGGAGAGTTTTACTGGAACAGCGGTATGTTTATCTGGAAAGCTGAAACTATCTTGAAAAACATTCAGAAGTTTCTTCCTGATCTATATGAGAATCTTATGGATCTAAAAAAAGCTCTGATAAACAATGATTCCGATTCTGTTATAGAAAGAATATACAGTGAGATGCGTTCGATATCAATAGATTACGGTGTGATGGAGAGAGCGGAAAATGTAAAAGTGTTGCTTGGAAATTTCGGATGGTCTGATGTAGGCAGCTGGTTCGAGATCTACAGGCTTAAGGATAAGGATGAAAAAAGCAATGTGGTTGACTGCGACAAATTCATTGCCATAGACACTGAAGGATGTCTTATATCAACAGAGAACAAAGAAAAACTTATAACCTGTATCGGTCTGCACGACCTGGCGGTTATAGATACTCAGGACAGCCTTCTTATAACGCCTCTGTCAAGGTCACAGGATGTTAAAGAGCTTGTTGAGAAGATCAAAGCAAATAAACTTAACGATGTACTTTAACTTTAAAAACCGGAGTTGAATTATGGACGAATTAAAAAAAATCGAATTCCTGAAATCAATCTCTTTGTGCGAATCGATGAACGATACCGAAATAAAGAACATTGCCGAGCACTGCCAGATAAAAAAATTCACTAAGAAGAATATTGTCTTTATGGAGCAGGATCCCGGAAATATGTTTTATATAATTTATAGCGGGAAGGTCAAGATCACCAAGCTGAATAATGACGGGAATGAAGTTATATTGTCTATACTCGGAACAGGAGACTTTTTCGGGGAGATGTCGCTTCTTGACCATAACAAGCGAAACGCAAATGCAATAGCTTTGGAGGATATAGAATTCTTCACAATCGCGCGAAATGAATTTCTTGATGTCCTTCATAACAATACAGCATTTACATTTAACCTCCTGAAAACATTCGCAATAAGGTTGAGATCTGCTGACATAAGAGTAAAAAGTTTTTTCCTTGATGATGCCCAGCAGAAAGTGCTTATGATGCTTTATGATCTTTGCGAAAAGATGGGTGTTGCGAAAGGAAACGGAATGCTTCTTGAAGAAATGCCGAATCAGACAGATCTTGCCAACCTCACAGGAATATCCAGAGAAACCCTTTCCAGAATTATAAAAAAATTTGAGATGAACGATATAATCAAAAGGGAAGGCAAAGATATATTAATTCCGGACTACAAGGATTTCATTGAAAGATTTATCAATGAAGAATAAGACAGCTGATCTGCATATTCATTCCAGATATTCCGACGGAACATACCGTCCTGGAGAGATATTCAGGATCGCTAAAAAGAACGGGTTTAAGGCGGTAAGCATAACGGATCATGATTGCGTTGATGTTTATCCTGAAGCCCGGGAGCTTTCGAAAAACTTTGGCATAGAGTTCGTACCTGGTGTCGAGCTGTCCAGCGATTACGAAGATTACGATCTTCATATTCTGGGTTATTTTATTGACGCGGAGAACAGGCTTTTGATCGAAAGCCTTAAAGAATTCAGTGAGGTAAGAACAGAGAGAGCCCGGAAAATGATAGAACTGCTTAATACCGACGGGATAAACATCAGTTATGAGGATGTGGCAAAGATCTCGCCGAACGGCACTGTGGCAAGACCGCATCTTGCGCAGCTGCTTATGGAAAAAGGTTATGCTTACAGTTTTCAGGACGCTTTCCAAAAATACCTTAACACAGAATCAAAATATTATATAAAAAAATTCAAGATCGATCCTGAAAAAGCTATTGAGCTGATACATAAGTCCGGAGGCCTTGCATTTCTTGCCCATCCGCTTTATTTGAAAGAAGATTCGGCTCTTTTAAAAATACTCATAAAAAATGGTCTTGACGGGCTGGAAACAGTTCATTCTTCTTACGATGAAGACTTCCTGAAGTTAATTGATAAACTTGCTGATGATAACAGCCTGCTCAAATCAGGCGGCAGCGACTGCCACGGAAAAAGAAAGACTGGAAAAAGGCTGATGGGACAGTTCACGATACCATATACTTATGTTGAGAAAATGAAAGAGAAATTAAACGGAGTTAAATTATGAAAGTATGCATTCTCGGCGCAGGTGCCTGGGGTTTGGCAATAGCCGATCTGCTGTCTTCCAATAATTGTCTGGTTACCGTATGGGAATTCGATAAGATAGTCTGCGAATCACTTGAAAAAGAAAGAAAACTGACTTCAAAACTTCCCGGTTATACTGTGCCGGAATCAATAAAATTCACAAATGATGTTCTTTCGGCAGTAATTGATGCTGAAGTGATTATAAACGCCGTGCCCACACAATACATTCGGAGCTATTTCAGCAAGATCAGTAAAATAGATTTTTCAAAGAAAATCATTGTTAACGTATCAAAGGGTATAGAAGCATCAACCGGCAAGGATATAAGGGAAATGTTCATTACGGAGTTTGAAACGGTCACCGATGATAATTTCGTTATTCTCGCAGGACCGTCATTTGCGATCGAAGTAGCGCTGTATAAAACGCCTACAGCAGTGGTTGCCGCCTGTAAAAATATTGAGACTGCAAATAAAGTCAGGGACCTTTTTTCGAACAGCTATTTCAGAGTGTATTCGACAGACGATGTTATTGGCGTTGAGATAGGCGGCAGCATCAAAAACATACTTGCAATTTCTGCAGGCATGACAGACGGTCTCGGTCTCGGAAACAACTCCAAGGCGGCTTTGTTGACGAGAGGACTCTCTGAAATGATCAGATTCGGGATCGCAATGGGCGGAAGGAGAGAAACTTTTTCTGGTCTGTCAGGTATAGGGGACATCATCCTGACCTGCAATTCAAGCCTTTCAAGGAACTGGCAGGTAGGGAACAGGCTTGCAAAAGGTGAAAAACTTGAAGAGATAATTGAAAGTATGAATATGGTCGCCGAAGGGGTTGAAACATGCAGGATCGTAAAAAAAATTGCTGAAGAAAAGAATATTTCTATGCCCATAGCGTTTACAGTATATGAGCTGCTTTTCAACGGAATGAACCCTAGAGACGGTATTACCGAGCTTATGACAAGGGAAAAGAAAAAGGAAGACTAGGCTCTGATGATAAAAGGAAGATTATATATAGTCTCGACACCGATCGGAAATTATGAAGATATGACATTCAGAGCTATAAAGACTTTAAATGAAGTAGATCTTATTGCCTGCGAGGATACGCGGAAGACAGGAATATTATTGAAACATTTTGGAATAGAATCGAAACTTATGAGCTATCATGATCATAATGAGAATTATAAGGGAGATATGATCATAAACAAGCTCGAATCGGGGGAAAATATAGCTGTTGTATCTGATGCCGGAACACCGTGCATTTCAGATCCGGGATTTAAGATAGTTCGTTCAGCGAGAGAGAAAGGGATCGAAGTGATCGGAGTGCCGGGAGTATCAGCCGCAATTAATGCTCTCGTTATTTCAGGTATGCCTACGGACAGTTTTGTTTTTGAAGGATTCCTTCCTCATAAAAAGGGAAGACAGACAAAATTAAAAAAAATAGCTGAAGAGAAAAGAACGATAATAGTTTACGAATCAGTTCACAGAATTAAAAGGTTCATTGAAGAATTATGCACGGTCATACCGGATAGAAAGATCTGTGTATTAAGAGAGATGACGAAAATATATGAAGAACATATCTGCGGAGAACCTGAAAAGATACTTGAAAAGCTGAATGAGAAAACTCCCAAGGGTGAATTCGTAGTAGTTATTGAAGGTCTTAACGAAAAATTAAAAAATAAAGTCGAGGAGAAAGGGCTATGAAAAGATCATTTTTGTTTTTGATTACATTCTTCGGGATTCTGTTTTCGCAGTCAGTTGACATGGCCGTGCTTAATTTTAGTGTGAACTCAAGCAGCAGCGATATGAATTTTCTTTCCGCAGGAATTAGCGATATTATTGTAACGACGCTTGGCGAAAAACCGAATATACGGCTCGTAGAAAGAGAAAAGCTTAACAGGGTCGTAGAAGAGCTGAGTCTGAGCGGCTCCGGGCTTGTTTCAGATAAGCAGCAGGTCAGGATCGGGGAACTCACAGGCGCAGAATTTGTGATCACGGGCAGCATAACATTTATTCAGGCATCATTTATGATAAACAGCAAGGTACTGGAAGTAAAAAGCGGCAGAATAATTTCAACTCAGAGCGTGAAGGGGAACGATAAGGAGAAAATTTTCGATTCAGTTGATCTGTTAGCCCAGAAGATTTATACAGATATAAACACTGCATCAAATAATTACGGTACGGGTCCGCAACTCGAAGTAGCGTTCGTTATTGATACTACAGGAAGCATGGGTGATGAGATAAATGTTGTTAAATCAAAGATAATTTCAATGATAGACGAGATACTTCAGGGAACTCCTAAACCTGTAGTCAAATTCGCCGTCGTGGATTACAAGGACAGAGGAGATGCCTATGTTACAAAAATCTATGATTTTAAATCCGATGTTAATCTAATCAAGCAGGATATAAATTCGCTGACTGCAACAGGCGGGGGAGATTTTCCTGAATCCGTTATCGAAGCCCTTCATAAAGCAATGTTCGAACTTTCATGGTCGAAGAAGAATGAGAAGATCGGTAAGCTTTGTTTTCTTATCGGGGATGCAGAACCTCAGAATTACAGGGATGATTTCAGCGAAAAAGATATAATAAACGAAGCTTTAAAAAACTCTCTTTCGATCAGTTCTATCTCATGTTCGGGTAACTCATCAAAAGGAATTAAACATTTTCAGGATATTTCTAATAAAACGAACGGAACATTCTCCTTTCTCACTTATGTTCAGAATGTAATTGATCAGTCGGGCAAAGAGTATGTTGTTGTCACTGAAGGAGATGCGGAAGTTGTTCTTGATGAAGTAAAAGACAAAGAAGGTAAGAGCTTTAAGGGCGGAAGTGCCGGAGATGTGTTCATTGAAGAAAGAGCGAAAAAGAAAGCGGATCGGGCGAGGAACGAAGCTAAACCTAAAGAACAGGCTCTTGAAGATAAGAAAGATTTTCTCGCGACAGCACCTTCTGTTGATGCGGATGAAGCTAAAAGAGTAAAAGCATCCAGTGTCAATAAAGGAGAAAAAAGTAACAATCTCGATAAGATAATGAGCGAGCAGATCAAGGTAGTTGCTGAAAAACAGGGGATCAAATATGAAGAGAAGAAAACTGATTCCGTGAAAACCGACAATAAAAAGAAAACTGATAAATTAAGAGAAGAATTTAAGAAAATTATCAAGACCAATACAAATAAAAAAGACAGCGACTCGACCAAAGCCGAAGTTAAACCGAAAAATGTTAAACCGGAAGTTAAAACAGGTACAGGAAGTGGCAGATAAAGGAAAATTGTATATTGTTGCGATCCCGATAGGTAACCAGTCTGATATTTCAGAAAGAGCGCTGGAAACTCTCAAGGCTGTCGATGTTATAGTTACTGAAGAATCATCTGCCGTGAAAAGTCTTTTTGCCATACACGGTTTTAAAAAAGAGTATTTTGTATTCAACGAGCATAATGAAGAAAAAGATGCGGATTATGTAATGGATTTTCTTCTGAAAGGTGAAAGCTGCGCGCTTATTTCAGACTGCGGAACACCGGTATTTGCTGATCCGGGAAAAATACTTCTTCAGAGATGCTACGCAAAAAAAATTACTGTCGTACCCATCCCCGGAGCGTCAGCCCTGATGACACTTCTTTCTCTGTCGCCGATCGATATAAGAAAGTTCCTTTTTGCAGGTTTTGTTCAGAAAACAAAACAGGAAAGGATTGATGAATTGAAAAAACTTAAAACGCTCAGGGTTCCGGTCGTCTTAATGGATACTCCCTACAGGCTTCTCGATGTAATGGAAGATGTAGCTGATGTTTTCAACGATAAGAAAGTTTTGTTTTTGTATAAAGCCACTATGCCTGAGGAATTAATAAAATACGATATGTCTCAGAAGATTTATCAATTCTGCAGGCAGAACGAGCTTAAAGGCGAGTTTATGATTCTTGTAGAGAATTAAGCTATAAAGGAGATTGAATATGATGCTGGATCTGGTTAAAAAGAACAGAAGTTACCGCAGATATTTTCAAAATGTGAAAATAAGCCGTGAAACTCTGGTGGAATTAGTCGAGCTTGCAAGATTTTCAGCTTCAGGCGGCAATATGCAGCCGCTCAGGTTCATCCTGTCTTGTGAAGAAGAAATGAACGCGAAAGTTTTTTCATGCCTGAAATGGGCAATGTTTTTAAAAGACTGGGCCGGACCGCAGGAAGGCGAAAGACCTTCAGCTTATATTGTGATGATAAAAGATAAAAACGTAAATACGCCTAACAATCTTGACGCGGGTATAATGGCGCAGAGCATGCTTCTTGGTGCTGTTGAAAAAGGACTGGGCGGGTGTATGTTCGGAGCTATAAATAAACCGCTTCTCGCAGAGCTTTTGAAAATAGATCAGGAAAAATATGAAATAGCCCTGGTCGTCGCCTTAGGGAGTCCTAAAGAAAAAATTGTGATCGATGATCTTCCGTCGGGGGGAGATACCAGATACTGGAGAGATGAAAACAATGTTCATCATGTTCCTAAAAGGAATTTAAGTGATTTAATACTTTAATTGTTTCATAATAGTGAGTTACATTTTATTATTTAACAAGTTTCAAAATATTTCATAAATTATTACTTAGCATAAAAATACAAAATAAATATCTTGAATTAAAAAATCCGAATCTCTGATTTCTTAATTTTGTTGTTTAATAATATCTTTACGATGACTCCTATACAAGTTTAAATATATATTGATTTAAGCGACATTACAGCTTATATTATCACACTTGAAACTGATATTTAATTAAGGTGTTTTAATGTCAAGAATATTGGTAGTGGATGATGAACCGGAATTAAGAGAATTCGTTGCGATGAGCCTCGAACTTAATGAATACGAGACTGTTGAAGCTGAAAACGGCAAAAAAGCTCTTGAAATACTGACAAGGGAGGATTTTGACTGTATAGTCTCAGATGTGGAAATGCCTGAAATGACAGGACCGGAATTTTTAAAGAAATTCAGAGAGATAAACAAAGTGATCCCGGTAATTATGCTTACGGGTGTCAAAGCTCTAAATACTGTTGTTGAAGTGATGAAACTTGGTGCTCAAGACTATCTTGTAAAGCCGATCAACATTGATGAACTTTTGATCGCAGTCAGAAAAAGCATAGAATTTAAACGGCTGAAAGATCAAAATATAAGACTGCAGAAAGAAAACGAAAGGTATCAGCATCATCTTGAAGATATGGTCGAAAAACGATCGATACAGCTTAAGGACGCATTATTCGGATCGCTGATCATTATCGCTTCTGCGATCGAGGCAAAAGATGAATATACAAAGGGTCACAGCAACAGAGTGAGGCTGATCAGTCTTGATATCGGGAAGCTTATGAATCTCGATAACAAAGAGTTGCAGATACTTGAATACGGTGCAATGATGCATGATGTAGGTAAAATAGGCGTTAAAGATGCTATTCTGCAAAAAAACAAGTCCCTTACCGAAGAAGAGTTCGATTCAATAATGTCGCATCCTGCAGTTGGAGCGAATATCGTAAAAAATATTTCTTTCTTCGATCCTATGGCAGACTGTATAAAGTATCACCATGAAAAATTTGGAGGCGGAGGTTATCCGGACGGAATAAAAGGTGATATGATACCACTTCTTGCGCGAATCGTCGCAGTAGCAGATACTTACGACGCTATTACTACAACAAGGCCCTATAGAAAAGAAAAAACAAGTAGTGAAGCAGTGCAGGTTCTTCTTGAAGGAAGGGGTACACAGTTCGATCCATACATCGTAGATGTTTTCGTTAATAACCGGCTTTACGAAAAAGATTATATTTCTAAAGATAAAATTGAGTCCGAAACCGGAATGATCAAGCCTTCAACGATAATACTTGATGATGAAAAATCATTTGACGAGATAGTAAAACCTAAAAAAAGTAACGGCGAGCCGTATGTTTATGATGAATTGTAGGTTGTTAATCATATTGGTTATTACTCTGAACCTGTCAGGGAAAGATTTTTTTATTGGCAGGCTTAAATACGACGGGGGCGGTGACTGGTACAGTAATCCTTCCTCGGTTAACAACCTGCTCAAGTTCGTCTCAAAGGAAACAGGACTTGACTGTCCTGAAATGGAAGGAACCGCAGTAATAAACGAGAATCTAAGTTCATTCCCGTACCTTTATCTTACCGGTCACGGCACTATTGATATGTCCGAAATGGAAGCTGAGCTAATTAGGAAACATCTTTTGAAGGGCGGTTTTCTTCATGCGGATGACAACTACGGATTAGACAAATCATTCAGACGCCTTATAAAAAAAATATTTCCCGATAAAGAGCTTGTTACAGTTCCTTTTGATCATCCGATCTACAATATAAAATATAAATTTCCGAATGGACTGCCTAAGATCCACGAGCATGACGGAAAGAATCCCGAAGGACTGGGGATATTCCATAACGGCAGACTGGTTCTTTTTTATTCAGTTGAATCAGATCTCGGAGACGGATGGGAGGACAGAGAAGTTCATAATGATCCCGAGGAAAAAAGGCTTCAAGCTTTAAGGATGGGATGCAATCTGGTGTTGTACTATCTGGAGAGTTTTAAATGAAGAAACTTTACAACAGCCAGGCTAAGATGATAAAATCATTACAAAATGTTAAAGGCCGTTCTGAAACCGGTTGTTTTGTCTCCGAAGGATTAAAAGAAGTGCGGGAACTTATCTCATCAGGAATAGAGATCGAAATGGTAGTTGTCGATAAAAACTTTGACTTATCTCAGATAGAGCTAAAACATGAAATAGAGCTTTATGAGTGCAATATTGATTCGGTTACAGCAATGGCGTCCTCTGAAGGAATACTGGCTGTGGCAAAAATACCTGAGCCAAACAATTATGAGGTATTTTTCAGGAACAGATCAAGGTTACTGGGACTTTTTTCGATAAGCGATCCCGGTAATATCGGAACTTTGATTAGAACGGCCAGATGGTTCAATCTCGATGGGGTAATTCTATACGGAAGTTGTGCAGATGTCTGGTCCCCGAAAGTTTTGAGAAGCAGCATGGGCGCAGTTTTCGGAATGGATTTCATAAGATTCAGCCGCTTTGACGACAGCCGGGAATTTCTAAGAAATTTCTATAAAATCAGTACCTATCTTCACAAGACCGGCAACTATAAATGCAAGATTAACAAAAAAAAGATATTATTTTTGGGAAATGAAGCTAACGGAATGGACAGGACTTTGGAGAATGAATTTGATTCTAACTTCAGGATCGGTCCTGAGGGAGGTTTTGAATCCCTAAATGTATCGGTTGCAGGAGGTATAATCATGAATGAGATTTTTAAGACTGACGGGGGTATAAAATGCTAATTGTTATGAAAATCGGAGCTACAAAACAACAGATTCTAGATGTTGTTCAGGCGATAGAAGGGATAGGATATCAGGCCAAAATAAGCAAAGGAGCGCAAAGAGCAGTAATTCTTGTTCACGGAAACATCGGTTATATCGACGAATCCTACTTTAAAAAGTTTACGGGAATAAGGGATATAATTCATATTTCAAAAAGGCTTAAGCTCGTTTACAGGGAAAATAACGGCGGTGCGGATACCATAGTAGATATAGGTGACAATATCGTTTTCGGAGAAAGATATGCACAGATAATCGCGGGGCCATGTTCCGTCGAAAGCAGAGAAATGATAATGGAAACAGCGGATTTTTTAAGTTCCAGAGGGATTAAGCTTTTAAGGGGCGGTGCTTTTAAGCCAAGAACTTCCCCATATAGTTTTCAGGGTCTCGGAGACAAAGGCCTCAGCTATATATATGATGCCGCGAAAAAATATAATATGAAGATAGTTACCGAGGCTATTGACGAATATTCGCTCAGTCAGGTAATAGATGTTGCAGATATTATTCAGATCGGCGCAAGAAACATGCAGAACTATTCGCTGCTAAAAAAATGCGGAGCTATAAGAAATCCTATACTTTTAAAGAGGGGATTTACCGCATCAATAGATGATCTTTACGCATCACTCGAATATATTCTTTCTGAGGGTAATCCGAATATAATTGTCTGCGAGAGAGGCATAAGGGTTTTTGAGGGTACAAAACAGAGATCCATTATCGATTTTCTGGGAGTTAGCGATCTTAGAGAAGAATCTCACCTTCCGGTGATAATCGATACAAGTCATGCTACTAGGGAAAGATCGAAGGTTCCCGGTCTTTCAAGGGCCGCACTTGCATTTGGATGTGACGGATTAATGGTAGAAGTTCATCCAGACCCTGATAAAGCTCTTTCGGACGGACCTCAGTCACTTTCATTCAATGATTTTGATCTTATGCTGATAGAATTAAAAAAAATTTCCGGGCTTTTCAGTAAACCGTTAAAATTTTACAAAGAGTCAAAATGAAAGTAAGGATAGGGTTTCTTCATAAAAAACCGCTGATAAAAGTTAAGTTCAAAGGTGATTATTTCATATCAGATGAGAAAGGGTGTTCAGAAAAAAAACTGGATGAAAGTAAAGTTTATGAAATAAAGCTGATCCAAAGCAAACCTGCCGAGTACGAATGGTATGAAAAGACTGATACTGTTTTTGATGTCGGAAAACTGGAGTCGCATAGGGACAAATATTATCTGCAGGAGAAATCTACAAGAGTGATAAAGGCTGGCAGGCAAATAGGAAATCTGGACAATTTTGAATACTGGCTATTGAAAAAAACTGGAGATATGGATGGAAAAATTTATCCTTCGGGTGACTATAAGTATAAGAAGCTGATCAAGAAAGAGGCATACGGAGAAATATTTTTTGACGGGGTCGAATTTCACAATAAAATAAACATAATTCCCAAAAACGAAGAATGCAGCTTTGTGGTAGAGGGAGTGAACGTCGGGATAGATTTTCACTGGGATCATAAAGAGGATCTGGAATACAAAGGCGAACTGGAAATAATAATAGACAACTCGGGAAGTCTAACAGCGGTCAATATAATTGATCTGGAAGAATATCTTTCAAGCGTGAATTCTTCTGAAATGAGGAATGATAACAACCTTGAAATGCTTAAAGCGCAAACGATCGCCGCAAGGAGCACTGTACTGGCCACAATGGGAAAACATCATTATTCAGACGGGTTCGATCTGTGTTCAGACGACCACTGCCAGTGTTATCAGGGAATTTCAAAAATCTCAGAACTGTCCAAAAGAGTAACAGAAAATACGAAAGGAGAGATACTGATCTTTGATTCAGGCATTGTTGACGCAAGATACTCAAAAATCTGCGGAGGTATTACAGAAAGGTATTCAACATGCTGGGAAGATATGGATTTTCCATATCTGGCATCATTTTATGATAATTACCCGGGAAATGAGATCAAAAGTCCGATGAGCGAAGAGGCAACTCAAAAGTTTATCATGGACGGTGATTTCGATTGCTTCTGCAACACAAATAAAAATCCTCTCCCGGTATCACTGGAATTCTGCAGGGACCTTTTCAGATGGAAAACAGTGATGAATGCCGCTGAAATCAAAGAAAATCTGAAAGTGAAATTCGGAATTGACATCGGTGATGTCACAGACTTAATTACGGTAGCGAGAGGATATTCAGGCAGAATCTTTAAACTGGAAGTAAAAGGGACTGAAAGCAGCGCTGTTATTTCAAAAGAACTGAATATCAGGCGGCTTCTTTCAAAAACCCACCTGCCCAGCTCAGCATTTTTGATAACAAAGTCCGGCACAGATTTCATTCTTACCGGTGCCGGATGGGGTCACGGCGCGGGATTGTGCCAGATCGGTGCCCAGGTGATGGGTGAAAAGGGATACTCTTACAAAAAAATACTAAAACATTACTATCGCGGAGCGGCAATAAAAAACCTGTCGGCTTACACAAAAGGATGAAAAGCTTTACTAAAGACATAGATTTTCTCATAATCCTTTCGCTTCTATCTTTATTTTGTATAAGCATTTTCTCGATTTATTCTGCAGGATATCCGAGGGGCATGGAAAGTATAGCCTTCACACAAATCATATGGTTTTGCACCGGCATGCTCATCCTCGCTGTCACCCAATTTATATCTATGAAGAGTGTTCTGGCTCTGTCGAATCTTTTCTACGCGATACTTATTACAATGCTTATTCT
>CALMWI010000505.1 GCA_937873545.1 uncultured bacterium
AGTCCCACGGTGACACTTACGCCAACAATTACAACAACACCAACCCAGGCACCAACATGGACGCCTTTACCGCCGCTGGAATACACCATCAAACCAGGTGATACCTGTGCAATTATCGCAGCATCCTTTGGCGTCTTTGCATTTTGCGTTGTCTGTACATTTATCGCCGTCTTTGCAGCAGCATTCGCATTTTGCATCGCATTTACCGTCGCCTTTACAGTCGGTGCAGGTGCATTTTTCTTTGCATGCGGCATTATCAGCACAGCATACAGTTTTTTCTACAACTGCTTTTACAGCTGATTTTTCAACAGCCGGGCCTTCCGCAAAAGCTGATCCGATACCCATTGCGAGGAACATCACTGCGGTCAATATTATAAGTATGTTTTTTTTCATTTTATAGCCTCTTTATTTTAAAGTTAAATATTTTATTATATTTCATCGGGCAGAACTAAGCTGAAGGGGGCGATCTTCCGGAAAAAATGTGGGACTCGGAAGTTATGTAAAATAATTCAGGC
Organism: uncultured bacterium; assembly: GCA_937873545.1. Classification (GTDB taxonomy): domain Bacteria; phylum UBA4055; class UBA4055; order UBA4055; family UBA4055; genus UBA12480. The sequence goes on from CALMWI010000505.1 coordinate 516, forward strand.
CGGTTATCGAATTTATAGCCTGAAACGGGCTCAATGCACAAAACGCATTTTGGTAAAAAGCAGATATAAACATTCCTGGGTTCAGTAGTTTTCTGAGGACTTGCGGGATTGGTCTGAGCTGCAGTCTGAACTGGAAATTCGATCTTACAGGCGCAATGCTTTACTTCGCCCGTATTACAGCAGTGAGAATTCTGAACGGAGGCTTCAGCTCGAGCATCAACGGTCTGACAGCACTCCATAGAGCATGAAGAAAAGCTGCCCGTCAAATATGAACCGGACATCGTAAGTACGGTAAATGCTATCAGTATGAAGAGGAACCTTTTCGTAAATCCTCCGGTTTTTTAAACTCATCTTCAATATATAAACATAATACACTATAACTGTATGTTAAAAGTCACATGGTGACAACATACTTGACTTTATATGCATAAAGCATTATATTGATGCATACAGGAGGTTTATTATGAGAACAACGCTCGATCTGCCCGAGGAGCTTCTGGATGAAGCGAGAAAGGCAACGCATACCAAGACAAAAACCGAGGTCATCATACTCGCGCTTGAGAATCTTATCAGTAAAAGCAGGATAGCGGAACTTAAGAAATTCAAAGGCAAAATTGATCTCGATATAGATCTCGACGCATTGAGGAACAGATAATGCAGGTACTTGCCGATACTTCCGTCTGGATAGATTACTTCCGCGGAGGTGAAAATTCCGAACTCATGGATCAGCTCATAGACGAGAACATAATCGTCACCAACGATATTATCCTGGCAGAACTTTTGCCGTACCTGATGCTCAAGAAACAGAAAAAAGTCGTGTCTCTTCTCAAAGAAATATCAAAGATCGAGCTCAAACCGGATTGGAACGAAATCATTGAAATTCAGCATAAATGTCTGCAGAAAGGCATAAACGGGATCGGAATTCCCGACCTGATGATCGCACAGAACGCAAAACAGAACGAAGCGCAGCTTTACACGCTCGATAAACATTTCGGACTTTTATCCGAAGTCGCCGGGGTTGAATTAGTAAGACTTTAGTAAGACTTTAGTAAGACTTTAGACATTATTACGAGAGATTTACGAGAGATTTACGAGAGATTGTAGCTAAATTCAGCAAAAAATTAAAAATAATTACGAGAGATTTAGACAAACTAACCGATCATATCCTTGACTATCGGCTTGAGACCGGCAAAGAAAAATTCGACCGCGA
>CALMWI010000506.1 GCA_937873545.1 uncultured bacterium
GGCTATATGACTTGACCGTGTTATGTTTACTTGTGAGCTTATAGCCATGACCGTTGTGGGAAATAGTAATTATAGAATCTATTGGGGTTATTGAGCTTAGATAATTAACAGAATTTACAATGAGGACTTTATTATGAAAACAGCTACACTTCGCTTTAAAATCGTTTCTATATTGACATTATTCTTCTTTTTGCAAGCATGTACTGTCCATACACAGAAAACAATTCCTAAAGAAGAACTGAATAAGATAGAAAGTGATAAAATAGTAATTCTTCACCAAGGAGAACAAACTTTTCTTTTAACTAATCCTATTTTTACTGGTGATGAATTTTCAGGAGTTATTAAAAAATACATTCCTGATGTTAACCGAAAAATTGACATCTACAATGAAATACACATTTATGTAAAAATTTCAAAATCCGAATTAATCATATCTGATGAAAAAACTCAAATAAAAATTGAAGATATAGACAAGATTGAAATTTACGATTTTGATACAAAAAAGGCTGTCTTGAATTTGTCTGCTGGTTTTGGTGCTCTGATTCTTATTGCCTCCGGAATATTGATCTGGGCTATGAAAACTGCAAAAACCGAAGACTATAAAAAATAATTCATCATTATTGATAAAATCAAAGCTGTCTAGTATATTACTCTCTTAGCAATTTATAAGAAATTTTATTGGGAATTTAAAATGACAAAAAATAAACCTGAAAAACACAATCTATCCGTAATTGAAAACAAGGTTGCTAAAAATGAACAGAACCTTTTCGAAGAACTTTCCGAACTAATCTCAAAAAGTAGAGAAAGGGCATTCGTTTATGCGAATTCGGAAATGAACCTTGTTTTCTGGAAGATCGGTAAACGGATCAACGATTTTATTCTTGATAACAAGAGGGCTGCATACGGTAAACAGATTGTGGTGACACTGTCACGACAATTGGTCGAGAGGCACGGTAAGAATTTTGAAGAAAGGAACCTGCGCAGAATTATTCAATTCTCTGAAATATTCGGTGATTACGAGATTGTGGCGACACTGTCACCACAATTGACTTGGTCTCACTTCATTACTTTGTTCACGATCAAGAATAAAGAAGCACTTATGTTCTATACTCAAAAGGCAGCAACGGAAATTTGGAGCGTTAGAGATTTAAGAATCCAAATATCCAAGAAAGCATATGAAAGAACAATGATCGCAGGTTCTCAACCGGTCGTAAGATCAGTCTATCAATCCGGAGAGTTCAAAGATCCGTATTTTCTCGATTTCCTTAAAGTGAAACCTGACTATTTGGAGAAAGACCTTGAAGATGCAATTCTAACTGAACTTGAAAACTTCATCATGGAACTCGGAAAAGGATTTGCGTTCATCGAAAGGCAGAAGAGAATTATCATTGACGGTGAAGATTATTACATTGACCTTCTTTTTTATAACAGAAATCTTAAAAGACTCGTTGCCATCGAACTAAAAATAGGCAAATTCCAGGCAAAATATAAAGGTCAGATGGAATTATATCTGAAGTGGCTGAACAAGTACGAACGAAAAGAAAACGAAGAATCTCCAGTGGGATTGATCCTTTGCACCGAAACCAGCAGAGAACAGATAGAATTACTTGAGATGCACAAAGACGGAATTCTCGTAGCTGAATACTGGACTGAACTGCCTCCAAAAAAAGTATTGGAAGAGAAAATCAAGACTGCCGTTGAAGAAGCAAAAGAAAGGATCGAGCGTTCTAAACTCTTGAAATAGGCTCAATAACCCGACTGGTGATAATCACTACAACCCACAACATTGGCTACATGTCACTGACTGGTTTACTTGGACTTGTGAGCTTATAGCCATGACCGTTACAAGCAATAGTATCCCAATTTAAAAAGGAAATTAAATGCTTTCAATTAAAGAATATGTTCTGATCAAAGATAAAATCGGAGAGTTCTACAATAGTGAGGACAACCCTCAGAAACAGGCGGAAATCACTGCTGACCTTACTACAAAATATCCTGAATATAATATCGGATTATGCCTTAAACTGATAAAGTTATCACAAAATGACGAAATAGACGAATTTATAGCTGTATTGAATTCTCTAGTTGATAAAAAAACTTTCGATCTTTCAATAACTTATCCTTACCAAGTATTAGATCCTGACCAGCCCGAATTTAATAAGGAAAAAGTTAATATCCTGACTGTGTTTTTAAAGAAAAGAGCTGAATACCTTGAGGCTAATTATGTTGATTCGCACAATAAGACTCTATACCTGAAAGAGCTATTCGGGATTTACGACGCTCTCAAGGATAGTGTCAATCTTGAATCTGTTACAAAAAAACTGATAGTTCTAGATTTCAACTATATGTTCATAAAAAGACACTACGAAGGTAATGTGGATGCTCCGCATAGACAAAAGATGAACGATTTTTACAGGCTTTATCAGGATTCTTTTAATGAATGGAATAATACTATAGAGGAAAAAATGCAGGTTTTCTCGAAGGTATTCAGCGAGATCAAATACAATTCTGCTTCATTGAAGATAGCCAAAATTCAGAACTGGGATGAATTCGCTAACAGCTATATCCCGAAATTAGTCTGTGCAAAGAACAAGCTTGATTTCTATGAACTGCTCGCCGAAATGGTGCATAAGATCGGCGATAATCATAACAGGCTGTCTTTCCCCGAAGATATCGAAAAGCAGTTTTTTAATCCCGGTTTAAGGCTTAATTTCATAAATAATAAATTTTACGCTTGCACGGATCATGATCATGACGGAATTAAGATTTGTAAAGGCGATGAATTAATAAAGATTAATGACAAAGATATTTTTCAGTATATCGAAGAGAACCAAAGTAAATACCCACTCGTAAAACACTTTCACTTTTTACCAAAATTCAGTACTTTTTACAAGATGGGTAATGAACTTCTCACATTTTCTCAAGACAAGAAACTTAAAGCTGATTTCATAAGATTAGATAATAGTGTCTTCTCTGTCGAATTCTCCCCGAAAAAAGAAAGTGACAGCAAAAAGAATTCTTCCGAAACAGCCCAAAATAAGATAGCCTTCGAAATGCTTGAAAACAGTATTCTTCTAATCGAAATTCCAGCTTTCTGGGGCGGAAATGTTTATGCTGATTTCGTGGCAAATCTTAAGAATTATGATATTCAAAAGATCAGAGGAATAATTTTCGATGTAAGAAGAAACGCAGGTGGAAATTCAGGTATCGGAGACAAAATATTCAGTCATTTTACGAATGGAGAAGTTAAAAATTATTTCATGACCTATACAAAAGTACATATCCCGATCCACAGCCTTGACGGTATTGAAGATATCAAGCTTTTCGACCATATGTTTATCAAGCCTTCACAGAATTTGAGAATCAACTGTCCGGTTGCTGTTCTTACCAGTCCTTACACAGGCTCAGCAGCAGAAGGTTTCGTTTTTTTGTTCAAGTATTATAAGCGCGGTAAAATAATCGGGTTGCCCACTTCAGGTTCTACAGGGAATCCTCTGTTCTCTCTGCTCAAAGGAGGCGGATTTCTGAGGGTTAACCTCAATATTTCAATGTATTTCACTTGTAAGGGTATCGAGCCTGATATTTATATTGAGAATACGATCACCGATTTATTAAAAGGTAGTGACTCTCAATTAAATAAAGCAGTTGAATATTTAATAAATAAAAAAGATGGTGACTTGTGTTCTTGAGAGGTG
>CALMWI010000507.1 GCA_937873545.1 uncultured bacterium
GTAAAGGGGCTTACATCTTTTTATGCTTACAAGGATCTGAATGACGGTCTGGACAGTAAACTGGCGGGTTCAATTGAAAAGATCTCGGAATTAAGCAGGCTGATATTCAATAAAAACAATCTGCATATCGGAATAACTTCAGACGAGGAAGGTATAAAGCTTGCTAAAATAGCCTGCAAAGACATTATTTCAGCCTTAGACAATGAAAGACTTCCGGAAATTACAATGAAGTATCCTGTTTTCAAAAAGAACGAAGCTTTTCTGACATCTTCAGATGTGGTTTTCGTATCACTGGGCGGAGATTTTCTAACGAACGGGCTTGAATATTCCGGAAAACTCGAAGTTGTAAGGAACTATCTTTCTTCCGATTATCTTTTTGAAACCATCAGGCTGAAAGGCGGGGCCTATGGAGCATGGATATATTTCAACACCATGTCCGGATTCATGTCATTAACAAGCTATAGGGACCCGAATGTCAAAAAAACATATGACGTATATTATGGAATATCTGAGCATTTGAGAGATTTCAGTATGAATAAATCGTCTTTCACAAATATTAAGATAGGGGCCTACGCAAATTTCGATCCTCTTTTAAGCCCTTATTCCAAAGGAAAAAAGTCAAGAGATGATTATCTGTCGGGCATAACGCAGGAATTTGTAGAAAAAACTATATGCGAAATACTGAACTGTACGCAGAAAGATATAGCCGATACGGCAGAAAATTTTGAAAGTTTTTTACGGGCGGCTTCAAAATCGGTAATAGGAAATGCGGACAAAATCAAAAAAGAAAGAGAGCTTTTCTCCGGTCTTATCGAAATAACATAAAAGGGAGTTAAAATGAAGATTAGTATTATATGGCTGTCAATTATTGTGTCAGTAATGTTTTTTTCCTGCACGCCTGAAATAGAAGATGATTATGTAAGGATAGATTTCAGTAAAAATAATCAGTACCTTCAGTATTATTCCGATACTACAGCAGTTTTAGTAAAAGCACATTATCATGCTTCACCTTCCAGGAACGGAGTATTTCTTGACGATAAAGATACCACTTTCACCGCAAACGCACTTTTCTTCAGAACGAGCGCGGTATCACCCTGGACGCATCATTACACTTTCGGATCAGATTCGAATATGTACGCAGCAAAAAGGGACGGCAGTAAATTGTATTTCAGATATGAAGATACTCTTCTATATATTATAGATCTTAAATACCCCTCGGGTTCAAATCCAGACAGTGTAAAAATAACGGAATTTGATTCACTTCTGTATCCTAATATATTGACATCGAATAATACTGACAGCACGGACATAGACTATATCGACAGCCTGAACAATAGTGCTAAATGGTATAAGCCCTACGGCCAGTGGAAAGATGAAATAATTAATTTATATCGATAAGTAATCAAGAAGTGCTTCAGCTATAACAAGATCATTCTGATTGGTGATCTTAATATTAAAAGAATTTCCCTCAACAACAGATATAATCGGTTTTCTGCCCGATATCTGTTCTCCGTATTTCTCAGCCAATGCTGAATCGTCAGTAGCGTAAAACTTCTCATACGCAGCAAGTTCATGACATTTTTTAATAAAACCGAACCTGAATGTTTGTGGCGTCTGAACCGAAACAAGTTCATTTCTGTTCAAAGTTGATTCTATCCTCCCATCAATTATTTTCTTGATGGTGTTTACGGGCTCTATTCCTACAATAGAACCTTCTGAGCTGACAACAGACTCGATACAATTCAGTATTATATCATGCGTAATAAAAGGTCTTACACCGTCATGGATTAGAATAATATCGTTCTCGTCTGCTTCGATCACTCTCAAAGCGCACAAAACGGAATCCTGTCTCTGAGGGCCTCCCGCGATCACATTTTTTACTTTATGGAAATTATATCTGCCGATTATATTTGATTTAACGAAATCAATGTCATCAGGCGGGACGGTCAATGCTATTTCATCAACGCGATCGGTAACATGAAAGTTATTTATCGTATGCGCAAGTATAGGTTTTTTACCGATCTCGATATACTGTTTTCTTGTCTCCGACTGCATCCTGAGACCGGATCCTCCTGCAGTTATCAAGACTATAATTTTAGACATTTTCCTATCCTTTGATAAAATTTGTGAAGTAATTTAGCAATATGTTGCATTAATGTCAATAATTCAAATTTTAAGCATAAAAAATTACCTTGCTTTTAAAATTTAAACCCTTATATTTTGGACTCTTGAAATAGCAGTCATGTCGAATAATAAACATAATATATAAACAAATGGAGACAAAAATGGCAAAAAGAAATGTAATCATCATTGGCGCTGCGGGAAGAGATTTCCACAACTTCAATACTTATTACAGGAACAACGCTAACTATAATATAGTAGCATTCACCGCGGCTCAGATACCGGATATAGACGGAAGAAAATATCCCAAAGAACTTGCGGGAAAATTATATCCTGCAGGGATCCCGATCGAATCTGAGGACAAACTTGTTGACCTGATTAAAAAATACAAAGTTCACGAATGTGTTTTCGCATACAGCGATGTGACTTATCAGCATGTGATGAAACTGTCGGCCATTGTTAACTCGGCCGGGGCGTCTTTTGTTCTTTTAGGACCATCAGACACTCAGGTAAAAAGCACAAAGCCGGTAATAGCTGTAGGAGCAGTGAGAACAGGAGCCGGAAAAAGCCAGACTTCAAGAAAGATCGTCGAACTTCTTATGGCGAAAGGAATTAAAGTTGTCGCCATAAGACACCCTATGCCTTACGGTAATCTAGTTGAACAGAAAGTTCAGAGATTCGCAAAAGTAGCTGACCTTGCAAAGCATAAATGCACGATCGAAGAAATGGAAGAATACGAACCGCACGTTGTACGCGGCAATGTAATCTATGCCGGCGTTGATTATGAAGCTATCGTAAGAGAAGCAGAAAAAGAAGCCGATGTCATCCTCTGGGACGGCGGAAACAACGATTTCTCATTCTACAAACCGGATCTAATGATAACCGTGGCAGATCCGCACAGAGCGGGAAACGAAGTATCTTTCTACCCGGGCGAGGCAACTTTAAGACTTGCTGATGTTATCGTAATCAACAAAATGGACAGCGCTTCTCCCGAAGGCATCCAGACGGTCAGAGAGAACATCGAAAGGATCAATCCGAAGGCAATCGTGGTTGACGGCGCTTCTCCGATAACAGTTGACAAACCTGAACTGATCAAAGGAAAAAGAGTTCTTGTAGTTGAGGACGGACCGACTTTAACTCACGGACACATGAAGATAGGGGCAGGTACTGTAGCAGCAAGAAAATTCGGCGCTAAAGAACTTATTGACCCCAGACCTTATGCAGTAGGCAAGCTGGCAAAAACATTCGAGATTTATCCGAATATAGGTATATTACTTCCTGCAATGGGTTACGGCGCAGAACAAGTAAAAGATCTGGAAAAAACCATAAACAATACGCCTTGCGATGCTGTTGTTATCGCAACTCCGATAGACCTGAACAGGATAGTAAAAATTAAAAAACCTACAGTTAAAGTAGGATATGATCTTCAGGAGATCGGGACCCCGAATCTTACGGAAGTGATCGATGAATTCGTAAAAAAATTCAAACTCGGTAAAAAATCAGTAAAAAAATAACTTTATTCTTTAATTCGCGATTCGAGGGGGCAGTTTTCTGCTCCCTTTTTATTTTCCACTAAATTTACTGGATTTACTGAATTTTTGACAAGAAAAGAGAATTTTTAATGCTTGACTTTAAAATGAATAACATTTATTTTTTTATCTTATCAGTTGAAGACTGCTGATCAGCTTCATTACAAGATAAATTACTTGAAAATTTGGAGATTATATGGCGGACATTGTTGAATTACTCGAAATAACCGTTCAGGAAGGCGCATCAGACCTTCATATCTGCGCGGGAAGCCCTCCGGTAATAAGGATCGACGGGGACCTTGTAAGGTTAAACAGGCCTGTTCTTATGCCTAAAGAAACAAAAGAAATAGCTTATAGCGTGCTTAATGAATATCAGAAAAACGAATTTGAGAAAAAGCTTCAGGTTGACCTCTCAACAGGCATCAGAAATCTAGGAAGATTCAGGGTGAATGTGTACAGCCAGAGAGAGGCTATTTCAATAGCTTTCAGGGCTATACCTAACGATATAAGGTCTTTTGACGAAGCGGGAATACCGTCAATCGTTTCAACTTTGTGTGACAAACCTAACGGTATAGTTCTGGTAACCGGACCTACCGGCTCCGGAAAGTCAACAACACTTGCAACGATGATCGATAAGATCAACAGCGAATATCCCCTGCATATCCTGACAATCGAAGACCCGATCGAGTTTCTTCATAAGTCAAAAAAAGCCATCATCAACCAGAGAGAGCTCGGTACGGACTTCAGGGAATTCCCGGATGCACTGAGAGCAGCCCTGAGGCAGGACCCTGATGTTATTCTGGTCGGCGAGATGAGGGACAGAGAGACAATGGAGCTAGCGTTAAGAGCCGCTGAAACCGGACATTTAGTAATGACCACTCTTCATACTAATTCATGTGCGCAGACTATCGGAAGGATCATAGACACTTTCCCGGAAAATATGCAGGAGCAGATAAGAACTCAGCTCGGTATGATGATGCAGGGTGTTGTAACACAGAAACTTCTCCCTAAAGTAGGAGGAGGAAGGGTTTTAGGTTGTGAGATCATGATCGGTACTCCGGCGATCAACTCTCTGATCAGGGAAAATAAAGTGCATCAGCTCGACAGTATAATCCAGGTCAGCCAGAAGTACGGAATGATGACTTTCAACCAGCATCTTACACAGTTGGTTAAAGAAGGACTTATAACTAAAGAAACAGCTATTCACGCTTGTAATACCGAAATTAGCGTTCTCGTGGATCTGATGAGCAGAGAGGGAATAAGATAGAAAAGTAATAAACATAAAGGGCAGTTTTATGGCTGAAGATATTTTTAATGCAAGTATAATCATAATTGACGATGATGATGAATTGCGGGAAACATATTACGATCTGCTGATCTCTGAGGGTTTTAAGAATACTTTTCAGGCAGAAACGGGTGTCAAAGCTCTTCAGATGGCAAAAAAACAGAAATTCGACCTGATAGTATCCGATCTTAATATGCCTGAAATGGACGGGATCGAAACTATAAAAAAGATCAAAGAGCTGCATCCGAAAGTGATTTCGATGATACTTACCGGATTCGGTAATATGGATGTTGCCATAAAAGCTTTTTCGGAAAGCCATATAAACGATTTTCTGTCTAAACCTGTTGAGAATGACGAACTTCTGGAAAAAATAAAAAGCCATCTTTCAAAAATGGGGGGCGACTCTTCAGAAGCAGGTATGTCAGATATGGTCAGAAAAGAATTCGGGAACCAGAGAAACTATTTCGGACAATTCCTGATTGACAATGGTTATATCGCCGAAGAGGACCTTCTCGAAGCTCTTCAAAAGCAGAAAGATACAGGTAAAATGCTGGGTGATACTCTTGTTGAGATGGGACTTATGACCCCCGACAGCCTGGTGAACGCTTTGTCAGAGCAGAAAGGTTACGCGATTGCGGACGATAAAGCAATGACCCAAATATCGGAAGATGCTCTAAAAAAAGTTCCGATGGATTATGCCAAACAACACGGTTTAATACCGATGGCGATCGAGGACAATTACCTTAAAGTAGCCATGGTGAATCCTGATGATCTTGCTGTCACCGATAACCTGAAAATGATAGCACAGATGCCGATCATCGCGGTCTATTCAACAAAAGATAAAATCGATAAGGCTATCGATATCTTCTATAAAAAACTAGAATCAACTGCTTCAGCGAATTCTGCTCTAAACGAAATATTCGCAGAAAGTGATGCAGGTATTGAAGAAGTAAACATAAAAGACATTAAGGACGAGGATAACCCCGATTCCGCCCCAATAATCAATCTTGTAAACAGTATTTTAGCTAAAGC
>CALMWI010000508.1 GCA_937873545.1 uncultured bacterium
CCCCGACGGAGAACTGGTCTGTGGAATATTCCGCCACTTTGAATTTTCTGATGCCGAAAGAGATCACTTCGACAGTGATAAGGGTCAGAAGGGAGATGCACTGCTGGCAGGGTGAATTCGAATGGGATCTGTTCAACAAAGGATTCAAGCTGCTGATCAACACTAAATCGAGCATTTTCTCCGATCTCAAATTCGATAAAGACACAAGGTCAAGGAAATGGTAATATGCCACACTTCATTATAGGAACCGCAGGGCACATAGATCACGGGAAAACATCGCTGGTCAAAGCGCTTACGGGCATGGATACAGATGTACTCAAAGAAGAAAAGGAACGAAATATCACGATAGATATCGGATTTGCCTTTCTCGGGAACGATATAACTATAATCGATGTGCCGGGACATGAAAGATTCATAAAGAACATGATGGCGGGTGTTTCGACGATAGATTTCGCGTTGTTCGTTATAGCTGCGGATGACGGTATAATGCCCCAGACGAGAGAACATCTCGATATACTCAATCTGCTTCAGGTTCAGGACGGAGTGATAGTCCTTACAAAAGCCGATATGGTCGAACCCGACTGGCTCGAGCTTGTTCAGGAAGAGATAAAAGAGGAAATGAAGGGAACCTTCCTTGAAGGGAAGGACATTTATGTGGTTGATTCACTTTCAGGCAGAGGGATCGAGGAACTAAAAAGTCTGATCCTTCAGAAAAAAGAATTGAAACCTCCGCGCCTCGACAAGGGTATATTCAAGCTGCCTGTCGACAGGGTCTTCACAATGAAAGGCTTCGGGACTATAATCACAGGCACGATACTTTCGGGGCATGTCAGAGAGGGGGACAAACTTTCAATTCAGCCGCAGAATAAAGAGGTCAGGGTGAAAGGATTGCAGTCTCACGGCGTGAATAAAGAAGAGCTTGTGCTCGGCGACAGGGCCGCGATCAATCTTCACGGGATCGCCGTTGACGAGATCGAAAGAGGCAATGTGCTTGTCTCATCAGGCTACTTAGAACCTTCATATATATTTGTAAGTAAATTCTACCTGCTTAAATCTGCAAAAAAAATGGAAAGCAGGACAAGGGTTAGGGTTCATGCGGGAACGAACGAAGTTCTGGGCAGGATAATTCTTCTCGACAGGGACGAACTTGAACCCGGACAGAGCTGTTTTGCCGAACTCAGGCTTGAAGAGCAGATGAACATATCGCCGGAGGAAAGGTTTGTCGTCAGATCGTATTCGCCTCAGTTCACAATAGGCGGCGGGATGATACTTACGATCAATGATAAAAAAGCCAAACGGTTCGACAAAGAATTCATGGAAGTGCTTTCCGTACTTGAGAAAGGTGACCCCGACAAGCTCGTGGAAGAAACGATCTTCATGTCCTTCCATCAGCCTGTTACTCTGAGTGAAATATCAAAGAAAGTAGGCAGATCAGAGCCTGAAACCGAAAAAGCTGTTGAAAAACTTCTTGCTGATAAGAAGATCAAGCGGATAGGCAAAGATTTCAAAAAAGAATTTTATCACAAAGCGAACTTCGACAGCTTAAAGACAAAAGCAAAAGCGATCCTGGAAAAATTCCATAATGATTTTACACACAAGGACGGAATTTCGAAAGAGGAATTAAAGACGAAGATATCAATGGTTCTGGATCAGGAACTTTTCGATACTCTTATCAATGAAATGTCCCAGAACATGATCCAGGCTGTAAATAATCTGATCAGCCTTAAGCAGTTCACATCAAAGATAGATTCCAAGATGCAGGATGCTATCAATTCCGTGATAGAATGCTATAAGGAAGACGCATTCATGCCCAAAACTGTCAAGGAGCTTGCAGAAGAACTCAGGCTGCCGTTCAAGGATGTCAGGCAGTATGCGGGAATGCTCGCCTCCAAGGGCGAACTGGTCAAGTTGGATGAAGACTTTTATATTCAGAAGGATGTTCTCGAAAAAGGAAAAGAGATGATCAAAAAAGCGGTTTCAACATCAGGACCCTTAAAGCTGGGGCAGATATCAGAGCTTTTCGGCAGTTCAAGAAAATATGTCGTTCCGATCATGGAATACCTGGATAAAACAGGATTCACAAGGCGTAACGGCGACTTCAGAGAGCTGGGAGGATAAAATGGTTTACGAGATCAACTGGATTGATAAGGAATATTTAGACATAAAAGGCAGGATTGGGCTCGGAAGAGCTCCGGGATACGGTGCTGACAGGTTCGTGGATTTCAGGTCAATAAAAGATCAGGGGATATCAAAGATATACTGCCTTCAGGAAGAGGAAGAACTACAATATCTCGGAGGAGAGACGATAGCGCAGAGAGAGGAAAGTCTGAACGCATTCGGGATAGAATTGATCCATTCGCCTATTGGAGATTTCAGAGTTCCCACTCCGGAGCAGGCGAAAAGATTATCGAAAATGATAATGAATGATGTTATCGGAGGAAAAAGCATACTCATTCACTGCATGGGCGGACTCGGGCGGTCAGGGACTATAGCAGCCTGCTCGCTTGTTCATTACGGACTCAAGGCGGATGAAGCTATAAATCTCGTCAGAAAGATAAGGCCAGGTACTTTAGAAACCGATGAGCAGGTTGCGTTCGTGAAGGGATTCAATGATTAATTATTTATAACAAGCTTCTGACCTACTGCAAGTTCGTCAGAGTTAAGATTATTGTCCGTTTTAATTTTCTGTATAGTTGTTCCGAATTTCTCGGCGATCTTATTGAGATTGTCGCCTCTTTTTACCTTGTATGTAAAATTTGTAATTTTGACAAGAAGCTTCTGTCCCGGATATATTTCGCTGTTTTTTAAATTATTTGCGGATTTAAGCATTTCGACCGATAATTTATACTGCTCGGCTATTTTCGTCAGGTATTCGCCCGGCTGAACTATATGGAAATCAGATCCGCTTGTGATTATGCTGTCGGGAACAGCGGGTGACTGTTGCTGCGCTTTAGTCGTGTCGGGTTCGGCTTTTCCATTGTTTGAACTGCCGTTCTCTGAAGCATTCAACGCGGCTGTTTTTGAGATGAAGAGTTTTTGTCCTGGAATAATGTTATCGCTTTTGAGCTTATTGTATTTTCTTAAATCCGATATGGTCATCCTATGTTTTTTTGCGATCTTTCCAAGGCTGTCGCCCTTTTTTACAATATAAACATCCGTCGGTGAAGATGATTTTTTCAGCATTGATGAATTGACTTTTGCCAGAAGAGTCTCATCCGGAACGCTGTTTATGGGTATAAGGATATTAAAAGTTCCCGGAGGGATAATAACTTTGTTCAACGGGGAATATTTTGTCCTTTTATGTTTGCTTATCTTTATCCACGGATTGATCTCGAAAACTTCAGCTACTGTGGTACCCTGCGCCTTTGACCATTCTTTTATTTCGTGATAGCCCTTAGAGGTTAAAGTCACAGGCTTATACATCTCCTCGAACGGCTTATTAAGTTCGAAAGTTTTCCCGAATATTTCCTTCTGGTACTGAACTATCATTTTTATAGCTATCGCCCTGTAAACATAGTAGTCGGTCTCTTCAACTCTCATTATCATATTGAAAAAGCTTTTTGCGCCCTGTTCTCTAACATCTTTCCTTACGTTTCCCATACCTGCATTGTAAGCGCACATCGCAAGGAGCCAGTCGTCAAGACCTTCCTTTAAGAGCTCATTATGATTATCCCGCAACAGTTTTGCTGCCGCATCTGTCGATTTATAGACATCTCGTCTTTCATCTATATAATCGGTCTGCTTAAGACCGTATTCCTTTCCAGTTTTAGGCATGAACTGCCATATCCCCGCCGCTTTTGCGAATGATGTGGCATTCGGGTTCAGATAACTTTCCGCAACTGCAAGGTATTTCAGATCTTCGGGTATTCCGTACGATACAAGCACCTTTTCAAAAAAAGGAAAGTATTCTCCGGTAAGAGGAATATATCTTTGAGCGGCTCTCAATTCGGCTTTAAATATTCTCTCGAACTTTTCGAACACCCTGTCATTGTTCAAGTCAATGTCATATCCTGCGAACTTATATTTTCTTGGTATCTGAAAATCTTTATCAACGAGCGGAATAGAGCTGTAGTAGCTAAGCTCATTTTCCAGAGAATCAATTTTGTCCAGCATGAATTCCTGGTTCTGAGTGAGACTGTCCACAAGTATGTATAATGAATCAAGTTCGGTATAATCTGATATTGAAACAGACACTTCATCAACAGGAGCTGCTTCTTCTTTTATAGCTGAAGTAGTACATCCGGTCGTGATGATTATAAAAACAAAAAGTGAAAATACTCTGAACATTTTACCTCCCTTGTACAGACGCTCAAATATAATCCTACGGGTCGGTTTTGTCAATTATTGATTATTTCAGGAATTTATTAAATTTGACAAATAATCATTAATTCGTTATATTTGCCGGTCTGAATAATGTCCGCGCGGTTCGAATGCGATATTCCTGCTGGGGGACGATTAAAAAAGGAGAAAAGGATGATAACGAAAGAAGAAAAACAGGCGATTATAGCTAAATACGGCAATAATCCTACGGATTCAGGCAAGGCTGAAGTACAGATAGTTTTAATCTCAACAAGAGTTAAGAACCTAACCGAGCACCTGATCGCCAACAAGAACGACAACCACTCCAGAAGAGGAATGAGGCTTATGCTAGGCCAGAGAAGCAAACTGCTTAAGCATCTGAAAGATACTGATATCGATAGATACAGAAATCTGATCAAAGACCTCGATCTGAAAGACAGATACTAAGGATTTTTCAGCCCCTCTTCTGCAGGGGCTTTTTTATTTTTTGAATTATACCAGTATTCAAAAATATCTTTCGCGATCAAACCGGCTCCGCTTCCGTGCTGACCGAATTCCTCAAAGACCGTTACAGTTATCTCGGGATTATCAAACGGGCCGAACGAGGTAAACCATGCGTGATCGTCGCCGTGCGGGTTTTGTGCGGTTCCAGTTTTTCCCGCAAATTCTATAAGATAACTTTTTGAACGGAAAGCAGTTCCGCCCGGAGTATTCACCACATGATACATACCTTTTTTTATAACAGATAGTATTCTCTGATTAAGCTGAAGAGTATCGGCGCAAGTAGAATCATAATAGGTAAAACTGCCTTCTTCACCATATTTATGAAGCAGATGAGGAGTATGTCTGATACCACCGTTAGCTATTGTCGAAGTGTAATTAGCGATCTGAAGAGGAGTTACCAGAAGCTCTCCCTGCCCTATCATCAGGTTCGCGCTTCTGCCGTCAAGGTCGCCTGTTATCCTTTTTTTGTAGTACTGGATATCAGGCACAAGACCGCCTCTTTCATATCTAAGATCAATACCGGTTTTTTCGCCGAATCCGAGCCGCTCAAGAGAAGATTTCCATTTGTCGAGATTAATTCTGATGGCAATGTCGTAAAAATAAGTGTCGCATGACATATATATCGCTGAAAGCATATCGACCAACCCATGGCCTCCGTCCCTGTTCCAGCATCGGATGAATCTGTTGCCGATCTGCATACCGCCGGGACAATTTACCTTATCGCCGGGAGTCTTAATATTCTGATCTGTCGCGGCCATTATTGTAGCCATTTTTATTACGGATCCAGGCGGGTATAGCCCCATAATTGCTTTATTATACAACGGTTCTGACGGATCCTCGGACCATTTTTTCCATTCTTCTTTCGACAGCTTTTTATTAAAAAGATCTACCGGATAATCAGGCTTACTTATCATAGCCAGTATTTCTCCGTTCCTGCAGTTCTGAACTATTACCGAACCTGATTTCTTCTCAAAAAGATCTTCAATGTGCCGCTGCAGATCAAGATCGATTGAAAGATAAAGGTCTTTTCCCTTTACCGCGTTTTTCCATTCTTCTTTTTTATAATCAGAAACTTTATTGCCTTTTACATCTTTGATCTCCTGAGTGAATCCTTTTTCACCTCTGAGAATTCTATCGTAAATATATTCAATACCTTTCTTTCCAACCAGATCGCCGTAAGATATATCTTCGGACAGTTCTTCAGGATTTTTAGCCTCTCCCAGATAACCGAGCAAATGAGGGGCAGAATTAATTTCGAACTTTCTTGTCCACTCCTTTTTAATGTAAATACCACGCAGTTCTTTACCTTTTTCCATAACGGATGAATAAATCGAAAAATCAATGTCGCGCATCAGTCTGAAGAATCTGTCCTTATGAACTTCGGGGGAATTTAACTCGGCAAGCAGAGTATCTTTTTCTATATTTAGGTTTTCAAAAACAAAATCCATTGACTTTCGGTTCTTTAAGAACTGCTCAGGGATTACATAAAAATTATAAGCATACTGGTTGTCAATAAGCAGAATGCCTTTTCTGTCGAATATCCTGCCTCTTGAAGGTTCTACTATATTAGTTCTTACCCTGTTAAGCTCAGATCTTCTACTAAGCTCTTCATCGAAATATTGTAGATACAGAACGCGTATTATTATAATTATAAATGCAGCGGATGCAAACCAGAAAAAAAATCTAACTCTAGAAGAATTCATTACTACTTCGTCGGTTTAAATGTTTGAATTATAAGAGCGATCATAAGAGTGTAAGCTGAGCAGGGGATCATAAATGCAACCAGATTTCTATAAAACGGAAGACCGGACATGGTAACTGAATTTATCAGAACCGCAGAGAAAAATACTCCAAAGACATAAACTAAAGTTCTTTTATAACTCGGTAAATATGATGTTGTTCTTTTGTAAAAAGCCGTAAAAAAACAAACTATGGAATAGCTGAGAGAAGTTATCCCGATCACATCTCCGATTATCAAATCGAATATAATACCGGTAAAAAATCCCCACAGAACGGCAACCTGCGGTTGGGGATCGTTTAAAGATCTTCTTATCAGGAAAATAAGAAGCAGATCTGGTTTTACGCCATAAACGGCATAAAGTGCAGAAAATTTCAGACTGAATAGCGTTACCAGAAGAAGAATAAATCCGTATTTAAGCTGGTCTCTGATCATTTTGCGGATTTCCTTTTTATGACGAAAACATCTTCGATCTGATCGAATTTCTGAATAAACCGGATCCTGATCTTTTTGTTGATCGTCGCAGATGAATCTGAGACAGACACAACCTCGCCTACGAGGAGCCCGGGCGGGTATATCGTGCTGAAATCAGCTGTATAGATCTTTTCATTGACAGTTATCGGAGTAGTCTTTGTTATTTCCTCTATCTGAGCATGGTCATGACCGGCAGGTATCATTATACCGTTGGCACGGCTGTTCTCGGTTCTCACGGCAATTTTGTTCGACGGGTCAGAGATAAGTTTTACTTTTGAAACATTTTCTCCGGAATTTATTACTATGCCTACAACTCCTTTATCAGAAATTACGACATCGTTCTCTTCAATATTTTTATTTGTGCCTGCATTAATTAATATTGTTCTGACATAGCTGTTCGGGTCTGAGCCTGCTATTTTTGCATAAACGAATTCAAAAGAATCCGGAAGATCTATAGCGAGGAGCTCTCTAAGCCTGATATTTTCGTCATATGCCTCAGCGAACTTAATTCTTTCAGATTCTGATGTAATAAGTTTTGTCTTTAACCCGATTATTTCGTTTTCAAGTTCATGTTTTTCCCGAAAAGAAAAATAATCATAATTTATCAGGCTGTAAGCATCAAGTCCGTAAGCAGAAAGAGTGTCATTGAACGATGAATCATTGAACATGATAAAAAAAACCGAAACAATTATAACTGAAAAAAGATAGATCCACTCCCGGTACAGCTTATATTTCGGTGTAGTTTTCATTAATCGGCGTTCCTTTATGAAAATATGCTAGTCGTTAAGCAGAATTTTATAATATTTATTCATGTCTTCAAGAACTTTTCCCGTTCCCCTGACGACGCAGGTCAGCGGATCATCAGCCATAATAACAGGCAGGTCAGTCTCTTCCTGAAGTTTCTGGTCAAGACCTTTCAGCATAGCTCCTCCTCCCGTCAGTACTATACCTCTGTCCCTTATATCAGATGAAAGCTCGCCCGGTGTTTTTTCAAGAGCGCTTTTTACTGCCTGGCATATTGATGTTACGATAGGAGAAAGAACATTTCTGATCTCATCCGAGGTTATTTCGATCTCCTTGGGCAAACCGGCTATTAAGTCCCTTCCTTTTGCTATTGATTTCAGTTCTTTTTCAAGCTTGGAGGCAGATCCTATATCAATCTTGATCTTTTCGGCGGTTCTTTCGCCTATCAACAGCTTATGTTCGCTTCTCATATAATCAATAATTGCATCATTCATCTTGTTTCCGGCTATTCTGATCGAGTTCTCAGAAACTATACCGCTTAAGGAGATCACCGCAATTTCTGTTGTTCCGCCGCCGATATCGACGACCATAGATCCTTCAGGTTGATCGACAGGCAAGCCTACTCCAAGCGCTGCGGCCATCGGTTCAGATATCAGAAACACCTCTCTTGCCCCGGCATTCTCAGCTGCGCTTCGGATTATTCTTTTCTCGGATTTCGTTACGCCTGACGGGACACAGACTATCATACGCGGTCGTCCGCTGAAAGTGCCTGTTTTTATTTTTTTTATAAACTGCCTTATCATCTCTTCCGCTACTTCATCATCATCTATTACACCGTCTCTCATAGGCCTGATGGTTCTGATCGTTCCCGGAGTTTTACCCTCCATGCTTCTCGCTTCATAACCTATTGCGACCACTTTTTTGAGTCTTTCGTCCCAGGTTACGACCGAAGGTTCATCGACTACTATACCCCGCCCCTTTACATAGATAAGCGTGTTCGCCGTTCCGAGGTCTATAGCTACATCGTGAGAGAAAAAATTAAATATTGACAGGAAATCCATGATTTATCCCTTTAATTAATTAATGTCTGAAGTGTCTGTTGCCTGCGAAGAGCATTGCTATTCCGAGTTCATTGCAAGCTGTTATCGAATCTTCATCGTTCTGTGAACCGCCCGGCTGAATAATATATTTTATGCCGTAACCGGCAGCCGTCCTGACCGTATCATCGAACGGAAAGAATGCGTCGCTGGCAAGAACTGTCTGCTCTCCGATCACTTTTTTGAAATAATCTTCAAATGATATTTTCAACCCGAGCGAGCGGTATTCGTACTCAAGATTTTCTTTTGCTTTGGTGACAGCAAGCTTTCTTAAAGAATCAACTCTGTTAGGCTGTCCTGCACCCATTCCGAGAACGCTGAATCCTTTGTCCGTTTTTCTGCAAAGGACTATTGCATTGGATTTTGTGTGTTTACACGCTTTATATGAAAATTCAGCCAGCTTAAGCATTTCCTCAGAAAACTTAGCCTTTGTAACAGTTTCAAATTTTGAATAAAGCTGATCGTCAACGGTCTGGTATAAAAAACCGCCGTCAATCCTTTTAAGATTGAAATCCTTAGCTTTCTTTGATGCTTCGAGATCTATCTGAAGCACTCTGACATTTTCAAAATTCTTCTTTGTGGTAATATATCCAACAGCTTCTTTTGAATATGACGGGGCGATTATTACCTCTATGAATTTTCTCTTTATCTCAGAAGATACGAGTTTATCATTTTCAACCGTAAAGGAAAGATGTTTAACATCATCTCCTCTAAAAAATCTGAGTGTTCCCATATCGAATTCTTTATTGAACGCTATAACGGATCCCATAGCTGATATCGGGTCTGAGAACCAAGCCGTTTCTACAGCTTCTCTAAGATTTTTTCCAACAGCTATTCCGCAGGGGTTCATATGCTTGATAACTACCGCTGCGGGCTCGTCGAACTCCAGAACGGTATCAAGCGCCGCCTGAGCGTCCATATAATTATTGTAGGACATTTCTTTGCCGTTTATCATCTCGGCTTTTGCGAGGGTTCCTTCTGCCCTGCAGTCTGCAAAAAGTATAGCTTTCTGATGCGAATTCTCACCGTATCTTAAAGTTCTTCCGTTCTGAAGTATAATAGTTTTCTTAAAATTATTCCTCAGCGTTTTTTCAAGATGCTCTGAGATCATTGCATCATATCTAGAAGTTTTCGCAAAAACCTTCAAGGCCAGTTCTTCCCTGAATTTCAGAGAAGTTCCGCCGAATTCATCAAATTCGGAAATGAACCTTTGATAATCGGAAGGTTCTGTGATAACTGTTACATACTTATAATTCTTTGCGCCGCTTCTAAGCATGGCGGGTCCGCCGATATCGATATTCTCGATAGCGTCTTCAAGCGACACGCCGGGTTTGGAGACAGTCTGTTCGAAAGGGTACAGATTCACTACCAGCAGATCTATCATTCCTACGCCGTTCTCCAAAGCCTGTTTCATGTGATCTTTATTGTCTCTGACCGCAAGTATTCCACCGTGAACTTTAGGATTTAAGGTCTTTATTCTGCCGTCCATCATCTCAGGAAAATTTGTCAGTTCGGTGATCTCTTTGACTTTAATTCCGTTCTCTTTTAAAAGCTTAAATGTACCGCCTGTTGAAAATATTTCGACACCTTTTCCATCGAGATATTTTGCAAATTCAACAGATCCGGTCTTATCTGACAGAGATATTATAGCTCTCTTAATTTCTCTTGTTTCCATTACTGTTCTCTTTCCTCAAGTATTTTTATCGCTTCGGTATATATTTTATGTTCGATATCCAAAACTCTTTTCTGAAGGGATTCGGGAGTTTCGTTCTCGGTTACTTTAATTTTTCTCTGTAGAAGCAGTTCGCCGTTGTCGTACACTTCATCAACGAAGTGAACTGTGGGACCGGAAAATTCTTCTCCCGCTTCAATTACAGCGCGGTGAACATTGATCCCGTGCATTCCTTTTCCACCGAATTTAGGCAAAAGAGCCGGATGGATGTTTAAAATCCGCCCTTTATACAATTGAATGATCTCCTCCGGTAATTTTTTTAGATAACCGGCGAGGATAATTAGATCGATATTATGTTTTTTTAAAAGCGTGAACTGAAGATCAAGGAATTCGTTTCTCGAAAGCGATTTCCTCGAAACAACTGCGGTTGAGATGCCAAGTGATGAGGGATATTCAAGCCCGGGAGCATCATTATCTGCAATTACAAGCCATACTTTAGATGAGATTACTCCTTTTAGGCTGTTTTCGATCACGCATTTAAGATTGCTTCCAGATCCGGATATGTAAGCTGCTATATTAAAACTTTTCATCAGGGAAGTTTCGTCAGCTCCTTGTAATTATTGATGAATTCAGCTTCGATCTCTTTAATAACCAGAGCTTTATCTGTATTCTCAGCTTTTGCCTTTTTTATAAATACCTCGGCGGTCAGCTTAAATCTTGCATCTCTTGTAGCGTCAAGGACAAGAAGATGTCCCATAACAAGATTTCCTGCCATTTCGACAAGTCTTCTTGCGTGGAAGTCCAGATACTCCTGATCGTTCTGTTTTTCAACTATTTCGATTGAAGTAAGATATTCTTTTTTCATAGACTGAAGGTCTTTACGCATGAATTCGAGGTCGTACGAAACTTTTCTTGATGCGTATTCGTCTATCATTTCCGTGAAAAGGCCGCTGGTAACTCCTTTGATAGCCGCTACCACCTGAAGCTGCGTCGTCCCCTCATAGATCGAAGTGATCCTCGCGTCTCTATACAACCTTTCAACCGGGAAATCTTTTGTAAATCCTGTTCCGCCGTGTATCTGAATAGCATCGTAAGTGATTCTATTGCAGGCTTCAGAAGAAAGCCCTTTGACAAGAGGTGTATAAAAGTCAGCTCTTCTCTTGAATTGCTTAAGTTCATTTTTCTCTTCAGTTGTCAGCTCCCTTTCGAGTTCGATTTCTTCCAGCGCTTTATATACATCAACGAATCTTGAAGTTTCATAATACAGCGTTCTGAGTGCGGCGATCTTTACCTTCATATCGGTCAGTATCTCATAAACCGGTGCGAACTGATTGATCTTTTTGCCGAACTGAGCCCTTTCCTGAGCATACTTCAGAGCTTCTCTGTATGCCGCTTCAGAAATTCCTATGGCCTGACCGCTTACTCCGAGCCTCGCTCCGTTCATAAGCGACATAACATATTTTATAAGGCCGAATTTTCTTTTTCCGATAAGGTGGGCCGGAGAATTTTTAAATACCATCTCGCATGTCGGAGATCCGTGAATTCCCATCTTATTCTCGATCCTTCTGATCTGAACGGTATCGTCTCTTTCGTACATCAGCATAGAAAGACCTCTTCCGTCCTTTGTGCCTTCTTCAGTTCTGGCGAGAACAAGTGAAAGTTCAGCATTTCCGTTTGTAATGAACCTTTTTACACCGTTCAGTCTCCACAGATTAGATTTTTCATCCCAGTGCGCTTTTAGCTGTACGGCCTGAAGATCTGATCCTGCGTCGGGTTCGGTAAGGATCATTGCTCCTGTGGCTTCTCCCGAAGCGAACTTGGGAATATATTTTGCTTTCATTTCTTCACTGGCAAATTCCTTGACCGTTTCACCGATGTCCTGAAGACCGAAAAGATTCATAAGGCTTGCATCTGCCCTTGAAACCATCTCGATCATCATGCTGTAAACAGTTGTCGGGAAATTAAGACCGCCGTATTTTCTGGGTTGTGTTACACCTGTAAGGCGAGCCTGCCTGAGGGCTTTTAGATTTTCAACAGTGCCTTTCGCATAATGAACTCTGTTGTTTATAAGCTCAGGGCCTTCAGCGTCAACGCTTTCCGCATTCGGCGCAATCAAATCGCCAGCGATATCTCCGGTAATTTCAAGAACAGAATCGTAATTATCAAGAGCATCCTCAAAACTTCCGGGTTTGTATTCATTAGGTTCAATATTATCTTTTCCAAAATTCTCTTTTTCGCATATTTTATAGTTCCTTTCCTTCAGCTCCGCCACTCTTTTCATGAAAGGGTGGTTGAGATGAAATTTCAGGTCGTCATTATCTCTGTAAAAATTCGTCATTTCGACTGCTCCTTATAATACTTGATCATTTTTGGAATGACTGAATGCAGATCTCCGATTATCGCTACGTCAGCGATCGAATTTATGGGTGCTTCAGGATCTGTGTTTATCGAGATTATCTGGGCTGAACCGTCCATCCCCGCCCTGTGCTGTATCGCACCTGAGATACCGCAGGCTATATACAGCTTCGGCCTGACAGTTACTCCCGTCTGTCCGATCTGCCTTGCATGTTCTGAATATCCCGCGTCAACGGCAGCTCTCGAAGCGCCGACCTCACCGCCGACTACTTTAGCCAGTTCGTTGAGAAGCTCAAATCCTTCTTTAGATCCGACACCGAATCCACCCGCCACTATTATCTGCGATCCGGTCAGGTTCACTTTTCTCTGCTCGATATGTCTCTCGATTATCTTTACCGCGAAATCTACTTTATCAAGGATCTCCGATGGATCAATAATATTCACAGTGCTTTTAAAGTTCTTTGCCGCGTGTTCTTTTTTCATCACACCTTCCCTGACCGTAGCCATCTGCGGTTTTGTTTCTGGATTGACGATAGTGGCTATTATGTTGCCGCCGAAGGCAGGCCTGATCTGATATAGAAGATTTTTATATTCGTGACCGGATTTAGGATCGGTATAATCTCCTATAACAAGGTCAGTGCAGTCAGCAGTAAGTCCGCATTTTAACGATGATGCTATTCTCGGCGCAAGGTCTCTTCCGACAGATGTCGCTCCGACAAGAACGATCTGCGGTTTATTTTCTCTGATAATATTTTCAAACACAGCTGAATGAGGCAGTGTAGTATAAGGGTACAGTCTTTTATCATCAACAGAATGTATGATGTTCGCGCCGTATGGAGATATCTGCTGCTCGATATTGTTTAGTCCGGAACCGATCGCAACAGCTTCTACTTCGCATTTAAGTTCGCCGGCTAGCTTTACGGCTTTGGATATAAGCTCAAGGCTGACATCAGATACTTTGCCTTCTTCAATTTCGCAGTAAACGCATATATTATTCACTTTTCTACCCCAGAGTATGATTTTTAATAAGATCGTTCATAAGATGTTTTATATCTGCATCTTTATCTGCAATAACCTTTGAGTCTTTTCCCTGAAGAACGACATTGTCGATCTTTTTTACTTTCGTAGGGGATCCGAGAAGTCCGATCTTTTCAGGATCGCAGTCAAGGTCGTCCAGACTTAATTCATCGATATGAAGATAAGATTTGTTTTTTATAGTCTGATTTATATAATCGTCATCAATTGTCTGAAGTTCCGTCTGGGTTTTTGCATGCTTATATTTCATAAAAAGCTTGGAATTTTTCGGTCTGCATGGATCTGCGGACCCGTGAACCGTTACTAAAGCAGGTAGAGTGCTTTCGACTATCTCAATGCCTCTCTCAAGCCTTCTTTTTACCTTGATCTTACCTTTTTCGCAGGTAATTATTTCTTCTGCATAAGTGATCTGCGGCAGATTAAGCTTCTCAGCCGTCTGAGGTCCGACCTGGGCAGTGTCGCCGTCAATAGCCTGTCTTCCTGATATTATCAGATCATAATTACCGATCTTTTCTATCGCTTTTGATATAACATACGAAGTCGCAAGGGTATCAGCGCCGGCAAAGCGCTTATCTGTTATCAGATAACCTCTGTCAGCGTCCCTGTACATACTTTCTCGAATAATGTCCGCAGCTCGTGGCGGTCCCATAGTAATTATTATAATTTCAGTATCGAGTATTCTGTCCTTGATCTGCAGGGCTTGTTCAAGCGCGTTAAGATCCTCCGGATTGTAAATTGCGGGCAGAGCCGCTCTGTTCACAGTGCCGTCAGATTTCATTGCGTCTTCTCCAACATTCCTTGTATCCGGGACCTGCTTGGCGAGTACGATGATCCTAAATGCCATTCTTCCTCCGTTATGTAAGTTCCATGTTTTTCGTTCCTTAACAGTTACCTTATTTCAAAATCTGTAGAATATATTAAAAATGATGTCATTTAGCAAATCAAAACTGATTTTAAAAAAATATTGAAGATTGACAAAATGAGTAGCTTTTTATATCTTGCTGTCTGAATAATTAAGAGACCCCGGGAGTGATTATGTCCAAACTTATGGTCAGTGTAGCCGGAATCAGGGGGATCGTGGGGGATTCCCTCGTTCCGGAAGTAATCGTCAGGTATGTCAGTTCGTTTTCGCGGCTTCTCGGTAAAGGCGCAATTGTAGTGGGGAGAGATTCAAGGCCTTCCGGGAAAGCCATATCGAATCTGGTCAGTTCAGTATTAAATTTGTGCGGAAGAGATGTAGTTGACATTGATATCGCTACTACACCCACCGTAGCCATGGCGGTAGAGCTATACAAAGCGGCAGGTGGAATAGCCATCACAGCAAGCCACAATCCGTCTGAGTGGAACGCGCTAAAGTTCATGGACGAAAGAACTCTTTTTCTAAACGAGTTACAGGGCGAAGAACTGCATTATATTTTGACAGAGAACAGGTTTATTTATGAAAAATTCGATAACCTTGGATCGACTAGGTATGAAAAAGATGAAGCCCGTAAGTATCATATTAAGAAAATCCTTGATATTCCGTACATAAATAAGACCGACATAAGGAAAAAGAAGTTAAAAGTCGCTATTGACTGCGTAAACGGAGCAGGCGGAGTAATACTCCCCGAGCTTTTGCGAGATCTCGGCTGTACTGTAACAAAACTAAACTGCGATCCTAACGGTATGTTTCCGCACGGTGCAGAACCTCTTCCAGAAAACCTTGGAGAGATTTGCGCTTTAATAAAAAAAGGCAACATTGATATAGGTATGGTAGTAGATCCCGATTCAGACAGGCTGGCGCTGATAAACGAGAACGGCGTACCTCTAGGAGAAGAATATACATTAGCTATGGTCGTTGACCTTATTTTATCCAAAAAGAGATCTGATATTGCTGTCAATGTCTCAACTTCCAAAGCCACAGAAGACACTGCAAAAAAATACGGCTGTAAAACATACAGAACAAAAGTCGGTGAGATTAATGTTTCCTCTGTGATGATAGAGAAGAATCTTCTGATAGGCGGAGAGGGAAACGGAGGTGTAATAATGCCCGAAGTACATCCGGGAAGAGATGCTTTGGTGGGGGCGGCCCTGATACTGCAGTATATTACAGAAAAAAATAAATTCGTTTCAGAGATATTTGACGATCTTCCGTCTTATCATATAGTGAAGGATAAAATCTCTGTTGAAGGTGTAAACTTTGAAGAAAAAGTCAAGAAGATAACTGAAAAAATCCCCGCGGAAAACCTTGATCTTACCGACGGAATAAAGATTTGCGGAGAGAACGACTGGGTTCAGCTGCGTAAATCCAACACTGAGCCTATAGTTAGGATATTTGCAGAAGCAAAAACAAAAACCGCAGCCCAAAATCTTGTAAAAAAATATAAGGAAATTATTCTTGAATAAACTTACGGCCGCGATATTCATTTTGATAATTACCGGGTTTTATTTAACGGTATCCGGATCTGAAGGTAACCAGAATGTATTTGATGAAGCCGGAGTAAAAGGACTTCCGGTTTTCAATTATAACATTTTTAGAACGCTGACAGAAGACGAAGGCAATTATGAATTGAATATTCATGTAGAGATATACAACGACAGGCTTCAATTCCTGAAAAAAGATTCTGTATATTATGCATCCTACTCTTTATCAGCTGCCATTTTTGAAGGAGCAGAAACCGGCGATATTCCCCTCTTTCAGGAATCTGTAATCAAGAATGTTTCAACAAAAGAGTATAAAGAGACGCAGTCTGGCCGCACTGGCAAAAGTCACAGTCTCAGATTTGATGTAAAAAGCGGAATATATACCGTGGCTATAGTTCTGAAAGATCTGAATACCAATAAAAAACATACAGTAAGAAAGGGCTTGGAATATGTTGAAAAGACAGATCTGATTATTTCCGATCTGAGAATGGTTTACTGGACAGATGACAATGATTTTGAGAACAGCTATACATCGCTGATAAATAATGTTGTTGATAAACAAAGCAGTTATACCGGTGCGCTGTTCGAGATATTCTCGGCGAACAATCCCGCATCGGAGTTTAGCCTTAGATACAGGATTATTAACAGTTCTGGTGATATTGTTTTCGACGACAGATATAAAAATGCTACAAAGAACAGACTGCAGCTGCAGGTACTCAAAATTCCGCTTGATAAACTCGGTGCGGGAAATTACAGGATCGAAATGGAAATTGAAATAAACGGGAAAAAGATCCAAAGAAGTACAGTATTTTATCTCAGGTGGAAAGACCTTTCTCTCAATGTTACGGATATAAACACGGCCATTGAACAAATGCTTTATATAAACGACTTTGATTCAATAGATCATGTGTTCAGTCTGAAGGAGGATGAGAAAAAAATATGGTTCAAAAAATACTGGAATGATCTCGAGCAGTCTCTCGGGTTAAAATCAAATTCTCTCATGGATGAGTATTTCCGCAGGACTGCTTACGCGGATATGCATTTTTCGGTACCTCAGAAGCCTGGGTGGAAGACAGACATGGGAAAAGTTCTGTGCGTGATGGGAGATCCTGACGAGATACAGAGCTACCCGTTCGCTAAAAATCAGAAACCTTATGAAGTCTGGATATATTACGATATCGGCGTTCAGTATATTTTTGATTATCTGGGCGGCGAATACAGACTCAGGAAATAAATTACTAATGAAATTATCGGTACTATCCAGCGGCAGCGGCGGAAATTCTACGATTATTAATTCATCTGAAGGAAGTATTCTTATAGATGCCGGTATAACAGGCAAAAAACTCTTCGAAAGGCTTGAATCCGTATCCGCCGACGCACATACTATCATGGGCATAATCATAACGCATGACCATCATGACCATATTGACGGAGCCGGTGTAACTGCAAGAAAGCTGAAAATCCCTATATATATACACAGAGCTAATTTTGAATCTTTGGCGGAAAAACTCGAAAAATGCGAAATAATATTTATAGAAAACGAATTTAAAGTGGGATCATTCACTATAATCCCGTTTCCGATCTCTCACGATGGAACAGCCAACTATGCATACAATATAATCTCGGGAGGAAAAAAGATTAGTCATGTCACGGATATCGGAGTAGTGACTGAGACCGTAAAGTTCAGGATAAAAGACAGCGATCTTTTGGTTCTTGAATCGAACCACGATATAAAAATGCTTCATGAAGGTCCCTATCCGTGGTATTTAAAACAGAGAATAGCAGGAAATAAAGGGCATTTATCCAACATATCAGCAGGAAATCTGATCAGCGAGCTGAGGTGTACAAAAATGAAGAACCTAGTGCTTGCGCATTTAAGCAAAGAGAACAATGATCCCGCACTTGCATTTGACAGTATGATCAGGATCAGGGAGGAACATCTGATGAATTTTAATCTTCATCTGGCTTGTCAGAACAATGCGATGGAGTTCATAGAAGTATGATAAATAAAAACCTTATATACATAACAGCCGGAGAAGAATCCGGTGATATGCTCGGTGCAGAAGTTATGAAAGCACTAAGTTCAAGCCGTCCCGATATCAAAATTAAAGGGATAGGCGGAAAGAAGATGACCGGCGAGGGCATGTTTCCGGTTTTCAGGACTGAGAAACTGGGTTTTATGGGATTTTATGAACTGATAAGACACTATTTTGTTATAAAAAAAGCGTTCAGAATAATTTCAGAAAGCATTATCAGTGACAAACCCGCCGCAATTCTGATGATCGATTTTTCTGAATTTCATATCAAGCTTGCGAAAAAGATAAAATCTGTTCTTCCCGAAACAAAGATAATTAAATATGTAAGTCCGCAGATCTGGGCGTCAAGACCTAAAAGAATTAAAGACATCGTCCGTTTTTACGATTGTTTATGCTGTATCCTTCCTTTTGAGAAAGAGTTATATAAAGATCATAAGATCGACTGCCGTTTTGTCGGACACCCTCTTCTTGATAAATACAGGATCAATCTTCTTTATGATGAATTCATTCAGAAATTCGGGTTGTCTGAAGAGAAGACTCTGATCTCTATTTTTCCAGGAAGCAGAAAGCAGGAGATTTCAAAGCACATGCCCGTGATAAAAGATTTTATTGAAGTGATAAAAAGCAGGCATGATATCGAACTGATAATATGCAGAAGTTCGAATATAAAGGAAAGTACTCTAAAAAAATACGATCTTCCGGGATTAGTCAGAATTATTTCATCAGAATATCAGTGGGAGATAATGAGCTATTCAGGTATAGTTTTATGTAAAAGCGGGACTTCTACCCTTCAAACAGCTATAGTTGAGACACCTTCGATCGTTTTCTACAAGGTAAATCCGATATCTTTCCTTATAGCGAAAATGATAGTTAAAACAAAATACATTTCGCTACCCAATATAATCGCAGGCAAACAGATAAACCCCGAACTTATACAATCAGAATTTACTTCAGAAAATCTTGTCTCTCAAGTGAATACACTTCTAAATAACGATGATATTTATAATCTAAGAAAAAATGAGCTCAAGGCTGTAAGTAAACTTTTGGGTGAACAGGGCGCATCAGTAAAAGTTGCGGCGGCTGTTCTTGACTATATCTGATCAGTTAGGTCTGATCTCTATTTCTCGAGTATTAAATTTATCGCTGCCCAGATGGAACAGGGTGTATTCTGTAAGTTTTCTTTCTTTGGCTATATATTCTCTTATCATATCGTCAATTTCGTCCATCTGGTTTATGAACCTTGCATATCTTTCGCCTTCAAGCTTCTGAGTCGCTATCATACGCTTATTCATTGGATTCGCCCACTTGCCTTTAGGGTCTCTTATACTGAAATGAAGATGCGGTCCCGTGCTTCTGCCTGTGTTTCCAATTGTAGCAATTCGTTGTCTGGCTTTAACTTTTTGCCCGTTCTTCACAAGTCTTTTATTCAGGTGAAGGTAGAAAGTTTGTGTTTTGTCTTTATGTTTTATAACGACTTTGTTTCCGTTCAAGCCGTCGTAACCTGAATATATAACGGTACCGTCAGCTACGGTATATACAGGCTCTCCGATCCTGCCTCTGTAATCAACACCGTAATGAAATGTTCTCGATCTTGTTACAGGATGAATTCTGTATCCGTAAGGGCTTGTTACATGCACTCTGTCAACCGGCAGCCTCAATCCTGCGTTTATCAGAGCTTCACCCTTTTTGGTATAATGGGCATTGAACGCCGAATTTCTCTCCGGGTCTGTGTAAAGATAAGCAACTTTGTACCCGGTCCTTTTACCCTCGAAAGAAGCGAGAAGTACTTTTCCGCCTTTTAGTTTTTTACCTTCAAAATAACTTTCCTCAAGGAAAACTGAGTATCTGTCGCCTTTTCTGGCATCCGACCGGAAATTCACAATGCATTCCAGCATTCCGTTTATTTCAGCAGCGACCGAAGGTTCAATATGATTATCAAATAATGCCTGATTAAGAGTGGTGGATATTTGACCTCTTAATAATCTTTGTCTTTTTTCAGTGGGAAGCGAAACGAGTTCGTATTCGAGGGCACCGTCAATATTTCTTGTCAATTTATGCGTGATCACCGGATTGGGTTTGTAGCAGAAACTTTTAACAAGCTCTTTATTCTGATCCATTTCAACCGTTATTTCTTCCCCGGCGGCCAGAAACCTGAAGTCAACATAGGGTTTTAGGGAGGTTGTGATCTCTAATACATGGTCCATTTTGATGCCGTCCAGCGCTAAAAGAGAATTGGATATTCCCTCATTCGGAAGTATAGTACCATTTACGAAAACAGAACTATCACTTGCTGCAGCAATATCTAAGGAGTCTGAAATAACAACTTCAACTTCATCAGACATCGGATCGGGAGTAAAACCGAAATCGTATATATCGTAAGCATATACAAAAAACAACGAGAACACTATCAGTATTGTGCCTGCAGTCATATTCTGTATGTACGACCCCTTTCTGTTTATCAATTCTCCCGCGTTTAATTTCCACTAAAATCGAAAATACAAAATTATTTAGCGTTTTGCAAGTGTTTATACGGATAAATGAATATTTTTAGAAAACTATTCTTGACTTTACGATAAGATATATATATATTTGGCATTTCCGAAACGGCGCTTATTCCGGTAGTACCGGTAGTCCGTTCAAATCCAGGAGGTAATTTAACAATGACCGAAAAAAACAAAAGTTCCATATTGGAACAAGATGAAGTTTGGATCGATAACATTAACGATCTGAAAGAGGAAGAGTATTCAGACGCTCAAAAAGAGGAAATGCTGGCGATGTACGATTCTTCGCTTACCGAAATAAAGGAAGGCGAGATAGTAGAAGGCAGGATAGTAAATATCGGACCTACAGGCGTCGCAGTTGACATCGGATTTAAAAGCGAGGGTTTGATCCCGCTTGACGAATTCGACGACATCAAATCTTTGAACAGAGGAGATGTGATAAGCGTATTTCTGGAATCAGTAGAGAGTGCAGGCGGCAACCTTGACCTTTCAAAAAGAAAAGCTGATTTCATGATGGTTTGGGAACAGGTTCAGAAGGTTTACGAAGAGCAGACCATTGTACAGGGTAAGTGCTTACGCAGAGTTAAAGGCGGTATCGTAGTTGACCTGTTCGGTATTGAGGCATTCCTGCCGGGATCTCAGATCGATGTTTATCCCGTCAGAGACTTTGACGCGCTCATCGGTAACACGATGGATTTCAAGATCGTTAAGCTGAACGAGCTCAGAAAAAATATCGTTCTTTCTAGAAAGATTATTCTCGAGAAAGATCTTAATCTCAGAAAAGACGAAACCCTTAAAGATCTTCAGGTCGGAGATGTTAAGGACGCTATCGTTAAGAACATTACCGACTTCGGCGTGTTCGTTGATATCAACGGGCTTGACGGGCTTATCTATATCACTGACCTTTCTTGGGGCAGGGTAAACCATCCGAGCGAAATATGTAAGCTTGACGAAATGATCAAAATTCAGATCCTCGACATTGATTACGATAAAAAAAGAGTATCGGCCGGATTAAAACAGCTATCTCCGCATCCATGGGACGGAATTGAGACAAGATTCCCCGAAGGAAGCAAAGTTCAGGGTAAAGTTGTCAGCATAACAGACTACGGCGCATTTATTGAAATAGAAAAAGGCATCGAAGGTCTTATCCACATATCTGAAATGAGCTGGGTTCAGCATGTTAAACACCCGAGCGCTTATCTTCACCTGGGCGACATCGTTGAAGCGGTTGTTCTGAACATTAAAAAAGACGAAAAGAAAATTTCTCTCGGTCTTAAACAGCTTGAACCTGATCCTTGGGCTATCATCGAGAAGAAATATCCCGTAGGTTCTAAACACAAAGGCATCGTAAGAAGCCTGACTCAGTTCGGCGCGTTCGTTGAACTTGAAGACGGTATTGACGGGCTCGTTCACATCTCTGATCTTTCTTGGACTAAAAAACTTAAACATCCTAAAGATGTAGTTAAGAAAGGCGAAGACATTGAAGTTTTGGTTCTCGACATCAACAAAGAAGAGAGAAGAATTGCTTTAGGACACAAACAGACGCTTGAAGATCCTTGGATGGAATTTGAAAAGATCCTGATCGAAGGCTACAAAACGAAATGTAAGGTTATTAAGAAAATTGACAAAGGACTTATTGTCGAACTTGATGATCCGCCTATCGAAGGTTTCGCGCCTAAACATCTCGTTCAGAAATTCAACGATATTCAGGAAGGGCAGGAAATTGACCTTACTGTTGACTCTTTCAACTCTGAACTCAGAAAAGTTACTATGAGAACAAAAGAATCCGCATCTAAAAAAGATATCGATGCTGTTATAGCTAATCCGGAAACTCCGGCAGAAAAACCGGTCGAGGATGCACCAGCAGCAGAATAAACTTTAAGACGCATATATCATTAAAGGGAGCAAACACGCTCCCTTTTTTATTTACAATACATGTTGCAACCTTGCAATTTGAAAGTTATATTTTCAGAATGCAAGGTTATTAGGTGAATAATTGAACTTCCTATACTCAGATATTTTCATGCAGACATATTTCACTTTATGGATGGTTCTGCTGCTGATAGCTATCTCAATAGTTAAAAAGGATCAGAAAGAATATGAACTTCTGCATAAGAATTATTGGCAGTTCTTGTTCGAGCCATGGAAAGTGATTACCTTCCTGATCGCAACATTTTTCATCACGATCGTTGCTCCATTTTCAGGCGATCCTACATGGGATTA
>CALMWI010000509.1 GCA_937873545.1 uncultured bacterium
CTGAAAATATCTGATGCCCAGATCAAAGAACTCAAAAAATATCAGAATGATATAAATTATGAAGAAGCAGAGAAAAGGGAAAAGATAGTCCGCCATGATGTAATGAGCCATGTTCATGCGTACGGGCTGCAATGTCCGAAAGCAAAAGGCATAATCCATCTCGGTGCCACTTCAGCTTATGTGGGCGACAATACGGACCTTATTCAGATGAAACAGGGACTGATCGAGCTGAAAAACAAGCTGGTCTCGCTTTTAAAAAAAATGAAAGATTTCGCTTTAAAAGAAAAAGACAGACCTGCGCTGGGATTCACTCATTTTCAGGCCGCTCAGCTTACTACTGTCGGAAAAAGAACATGCCTGTGGATGAACGAGTTCATTCTCGATCTTGAGGAGATCGAATTCTGCCTGGATACTCTAAAATTCAGAGGAGTAAAGGGAACGACAGGAACTCAGGCATCTTTCATGGAACTTTTCAACGACGATGAAAAGAAGGTAAGAAAACTTGACGATATGGTCACGGAACGAATGGGATTCGATAAAAAATTCATCATAACAGGGCAGACATACACAAGAAAAGTTGACTCGAGGATTATGCAGTGCCTGTCATCACTGGCGCAATCCGCCCATAAAACGACGAATGACATAAGGCTGCTCCAGAACCTGAAAGAGATAGAAGAACCGTTCGAGAAGAATCAGATAGGATCATCGGCAATGGCTTATAAAAGAAATCCTATGAGATCGGAAAGGGTATCCTCGCTTTCAAAATATGTAATGTCGCTGACGTCATCTACTGCTATGACGGCATCAACCCAGTGGTTCGAAAGAACTTTGGATGACAGCGCGAATAAAAGGCTCGCGATCCCTGAAGCTTTTCTCGCAGCGGATGCTATTTTAATAATACTTAACAATATTTTTGACGGTATGGTGGTTTATCCGAAGCAGATAGAGAAAAGGATAAAAACCGAGATACCTTTTATGGCTACGGAAAATATTATCATGAACGCTGTCAAAAAAGGCGGTGACAGGCAGGAACTTCATGAAAAGATCCGTGAATTATCGATGATCGCAGGAAGAAATGTTAAGGAACTCGGGCTTGAAAATAACCTTCTTGAACTTATAGAGGCAGACAAGTCTTTTAAGCTTTCAAAAAAAGAGCTTGATAAGATGACCGATGCGAAATTGTATATCGGCAGAGCGCCCGGACAGGTAGTCGAATTCATAAAAGAAACTATAGAGCCCATTCTAAAAAAAGATCATATTAAAGACGCTAAATTCGACATAAAAGTATAATAAATTTCGTGCCACTATTTTTGCAAATGTCGTAACTAACGGAATATTATGTAAATAGACTGTATAACAAAGTGCGTAATACTGTTGTATGGATTCAGCTATGATTTGTATTGAAACCGTGTCGAAATTATTTAATTTTTTATTTGTCTCAGAG
>CALMWI010000510.1 GCA_937873545.1 uncultured bacterium
CAGAAAACACGATGAACTAGATGGCAGGAAAAAGTTAAGGTTCACTGCAGTAACGGCCGTCTGGTTTTTAATTCTTTTAGTTCTCGCTTTACCGGCAGCCTACATTTCAAAGGTGGATTATTTTGAGCCTGTGCACGCAATGATCTCTTTTTTCACTCTGAACTGTCTTAACTGGCTTGACGGGATGCTTTACGATGTTTCATCTTTTATCAACGGGATCTTTCAGCCTTACGAAGAAGAGTTAAGCACTAAAACTTATATGCTTTACGCTTATTCATTAGGCGGGATCGTATTCTTTATCAATTTGTTCGGGTTATTCAATCCTGCAAAATTTTACGGAATAAGTAAAAGTATCATGAACGATGTTTTTCTTGTTGAAAAACTCAGGAGCTTCTTTAAAAACATTTTTAAATACATTTTCGGATTCTTTGCAGGGCTGTCCGTATTCTGGTTTAAAACTACGGTAAAAGCAGTAAAATTCATTTTCAAACCGGTTCTTTATATATTTGACAGATCATACCTGAAGTTTGAAAATCTATACAAAAAAATATTATTGAAAGCTCTGGACAACAGGGGTAAAACTTATGCGTTCACAGCGTTTGTCCTTCTGATCGCGGTTGTTCTTATGTTGTCGCTTGAAAGAAGAATGATGCCTGATGTTGACAGTCATGAATTTATTCTGACCCTCGAAATGAATCCGGGAACAGGAATAAATACAACGGAAAGCGTGATCCGCGATTACGAACAGATACTCGTAGCAAAAGAAGGAGTAAGATCGGTGTTTGCGACGGGCGGAGTATTCGACGAAAAATCGCTTTTAACAGGCGCGGCGGTATATAAAGGTGAAATCCAGGTAAAACTTGAAAACGATTCACCGACAAAAGGATTCTTGAATGAACTCAGGAAAGAAATTGCTATCTATAATTCTTCAAAAGACTTCGACATAAAAGTAAGTTTCAATACTGATGTTTCTGTACTCGGCGAACTTCTCAAATCTGAAGAAGGGGATATCAGCATCAAGATCACAGGCTCTGATCTTGATGATCTTCGCGAGATAACCGAAAAAGTAACAAACAAGCTGAAAGGGTTTAAAGGTTTGAGTGAGATCAGCTCGGATTTTAACGGCAACAAACCTCAGATAAGAATTGACTTTAATACGGAATTTGTCGAAAATAATGACATAACAGAACTAGAGGTCACAAATTTTATC
>CALMWI010000511.1 GCA_937873545.1 uncultured bacterium
CATTTTTGCGATCCTTTTCTCAGCCCTCCCTATTTTCTCACAACAGCCGTCAGACACGGCTGCAGTACCGGATTCAGCCTCAGTTGCGGCGGATTCAGCTGCGGCGGCAGTGCCTGTAATAGAACTTTCCGACGAGGAAAAACTTTGTAAACAGGCTGCGGACGATTTTATGGAGATATACAACGGCTGGGATGTCACAAGGGATTACAACATTCTCCTGCCGAGAATAACCGCTTACGCGGACAATTATTACAAGACCGGAACAGAACCGAACGAATCGAATCTGAAAGACTTGAAGATCCTGAAAGAGAATTACGAGAAACTCCTGAGCATGGAGACCTCGGAAACTTTAATGAACCTATTGAGCATGGATCTTGAAAGGGTAAACGCGGAGCTTGAAGGCAACCAGAAGAATTCAGCTCTTATAGGTTATCTCGAAAAAATGGATTTCGATAAAATAAAAGCTCTTGACGAAGCCCTTGTAAGAGAGAATTCTCCGTCTATAGCAGACTCGGTAGAAAAATTGAGATCATCTTTTAAAAATATCAGAAGGTACAGTATCGGGTTTGATGAGATGCTCAACAAGATTTATAACGAGATTACGAGGGTAACCGACAAGAGAACATATTTCCTTTATATTGAGGATGATGTAAAGGCAGGACTTCAGAAAATTGCCGTAACTTTGGCTGACTATGTAAGGACTAAAGAGACCGAATTCTCTCAAAAAATTAAAGATGATGTCGAAAAGATTTATAAAGAGAAACAGGAAGCGAAAGTCGCCGGAGACAAAGAAAAAGAGAAGGATCTTTATAACCAGTGGATCGAAGCAAGAAAAGTCAACATCGATAAAATCAACTCAATTGAGATTTCTAGACTTACCGTAATTGTGTCTAAATATCTTTCATCTCCCGGTCAGTACGATGTGAATTTCGAGCTTGTAAACAAACTTCGTTCGAACAGTCCTGAACTTAAAGAGTATTTTGAACAGATCATAAAAGCCAAATTTTATAACGACATAAACGCTAAATTCAAGAACTATTTTAGGTTCGAAGTAGAGAAAGGATTCAGAAAATACAGGACTAATGTGTTTATCGCTTCGTTCTTTTTCTTCGGGCTTTTCTTCTATGTGTTTACCACCGTGAAAAAGAAAAAGGATACAATATTTATAAGAAGGATACCCGGACTCGACGCAATTGATGATGCCGTGGGTAGAGCGACTGAGATGGGCAAACCGGTTATCTATGATTCCGGTCTCGGTTTGTTTTCAAGTCCGCAGACGATCGCAAGTATGCTGATCTTAAGAAGTGTAGCAAAAAAAGTGGCCGAGTTCAAAGCTGAGATTATTTATCCCGCTTACGATCCTGTTGTACTTCAGGTAGCGGAGGAAATGATAGCGTCAGGATTTCTGGACGCAGGTTACCCGGAAGATCATAAAAAGGACAACTGCTTCTTTATGGTTAACGACCAGTTCGCTTTTGCCGCTGGCCTTTCCGGACTGATCTCTAGAAAGAAACCCGCAACTGCTTTCCACTTCGGTCATTACGCTGCAGAATCACTTCTGATTTCTGAAGCCGGATTTGCAGCGGGTGCCATACAGGTAGCAGGAACAACTGAAGCTACTCAGCTTCCGTTCTTTATTACATCCTGCGATTATACACTAATAGGAGAGGAACTTTACGCGGCCGCGGCTTACCTGGCTAGAGATGCTCAGGTATTATCAAACCTGAAATTGTCTGATTACGGCAAGGTTATATTCGGAATCCTGTTCCTGCTTGGCACTATACTTCTGACGATAAATTCAGATTGGACAGTAATCGCAGACCTGCTGAGTACACACTAAAATAAAATCAGAAAGAGGATCGATATAAAATGAAAAAAGAATTACCAATATTGCTCGGACTGATAGCCGGAATCCTATGGTACAGCGAATTTTTTATTGCCGGAATGTTCCAGGAAAATCAGAAGCTGTTCTTTTCAAACGGAATGAAGGTCGTCGGGGTCGTCAGCGTCGCCGTCGGTATTTATTCGGTAGCAAGACAGAATTATTACAAGATCAAATACAACAATGAAAGGTATTACGCCATTTTAAGGGTTTCAATGATATTTCTGATGATATTTCTTGGACTAAAAAGCGGTACCTCATCTGGAACTCCATTCAGCTCTATGTTCATGAATGTCTATGTTCCTTTCCAGGCTACGATATTTTCTCTGCTGGCATTTTACATCGCTTCAGCAGCCTACAGGTCATTTAAGGCTAAATCTGTCGAATCTGCCGTACTACTTTTAGCCTCAATTATCGTCATGTTAAGCAAGATACCGCTGGGTGGAGAATTGTGGAGTCAGATACCTGTGATCGGAGAATGGATAATGGATTCTCCTTCAAGCGCAGGCAGAAGAGCCATCATTTTTGGCGGATACCTGGGTTCTATAACGATGATGATCAGGATCTTTTTCGGTCTGGAAAGATCTCATTTATCAGAATAATTAAAATTTAAGGGAATTTATAATGAATAACATTCTTGAAAAACTAAAAAAAATTGATAGAAGGATTATATATTTTCTCGTATTCCTTTCAATTATAATACCCCTGCTTCCCGGATTTGACTTTCTGATCTTCCCGGTACCTCCGACAAAGGAAACTCAAA
>CALMWI010000512.1 GCA_937873545.1 uncultured bacterium
GCTTAGTATTTTTTATCATATCAGCTAAAGCCGAATTCCCAGGTTCTACGCTCATATTCGATCCGTCCGTCAATGATCTTGCCTTCCCGGTCTTTTTCGATCCGTGTAGGCTGAGCAGGAATGTTTTCAGCACTCCTTTCTCAATTATGACGGCATTCTGATTTTTATAGCCGTCTTCCGTGATAAAACTGTTCGTGGCGTAGCAGTCGCAGACCGGGTCGGCCCTTAGCGTGAATTTATCGCTGGCGATCTTTTCATTGAGCTTATCCTTTAACAGCGAAGCTCCGGTAATGTTATAATAATCTCCCAGATGACTCATAAGAGGCTGAAGAGTGGTACCGAGACAATCGGGTGTTATGATTATATCGCCTGTGAATTTTTTGTCGAACGGTTTAGCGTCTATTTCTTCCGCGCTCTGCTTTAATAAAGCTTTAAGGTTAACAATATCTATCAGTTTTTCGTCAAGGCCTTTCATCAGCTTGTATGTATAGTTGAATGAAGACATTTTTTTGTCTTTTTTTGAAGTGAACATCGTCATGAACTGATACTCTCCCTGATCCTGAGAATAGTCAACCCCGTTTGAGTTTTTGAAGAAATAGTTCGTTCTGATATACGAAAGTCCGCCTTCTTCAAAATGCGTTATAGGATATGCGGTCTTAACATGGTTCAGGAATTCATTCAGCCTGAAATACATCTTGTCGTTGTCGGGAGCCATCACGCCTGCAGTAAAATCCTCTGAAGGCTGAAATTCGCTTATATCGTTGGCCGGATCAGGCTGGGAAGCGTTCGCAAGTGCGATAGCATCTTCAATAGCCTTATCGAGAGAAGCTTTGTCGGTCTTGTTTAGAGTTATGCTCCCGAGCTTATCATTTTTAATCGCGTTAAGGCTGAGCCTTGTATTAAATGTGGTCCTGAACATGCTAACGCTGCCGTTATTGAAATACAGCTCTCTTTTCTCAGTCTGATCAAGCGTACATTTTGATTTGTCGATCCCTTTTTCTTTGAAGCTTTTTATGCAGTAATCCAAAATCTCTCTGTATTTCATTTTATTTACCTCCGATGTTGACTTTGCACTTTATTGCCGGCCCGCCCATTCCTACTGGGATCGGCTGTTTTTTGCCGCACATTCCCGAACAGTTCCAGTCCATATCGTCTGAAACCATTGTGACGCTTTTGAGCACATCGAAAGCGATTCCCGATATAGTAGTATCCCTGATGGCTTTTCCGATCTTGCCGTTCTTTATTTCATAGCCGAGAGTTATACCGAACATGAATTCGCTTGTGGAATCAGCCTGTCCGTTGGATGACTGAACAAGGTAGTATCCGTCCTCTATTGAAGCGATCATATCCGAAAGTTTGCTTTTCCCGGGAAGAATCACCGTATTTCGCATCCTGACAAGCGGTTCGTCCGAGAATGCATAAGCCCTGGCATTACCGGTCACATCCATATTCAGCTGCATAGCGGTCTGTTTATTGTGCATATATCCTTTTAAAACACCGTTCTCGATAATCACCTTATCTTCAGCTTTGACACCCTCATCGTCAATATAAACCGGAACCGGACATTTCTCGCCTCTGAATGTATGCGCGAAATCAACAAGGCTGATCAGCGGGCTTGCAACCTCCAAGTTAAGATAATCCGCAGCCACGGATCCGCTGAGTACAAAATCGGCTTCAGTGGTGTGTCCGATAGCTTCGTGAGCAAGTATTCCCGCGATCCTTGCGTCGAGCACCACCTCTTTCATGCCTGCAACAGCGTAAACGCCTTCGGTTTTTTCGATCAGATTATTATAAGCTTCATCTATTTCTTTGAAAAGATCTTCAGGTTTTTTAAAAACATCCTCGAACTGACCGCTTCCGCCCGTAACCTTGAACATTTCAAAATTCTCGCCGTTTACATTTTTGTTCAGTATAGCATAAATATGAGCCTTTGGGATCATGGAATATGAATTTGAACCGTC
>CALMWI010000513.1 GCA_937873545.1 uncultured bacterium
ACAATTCCGATTTTCTTTTTGTTGACGGGCTTACATTCAATTTCGAATACGCAAGAGTAGAACCTTATGTTTACGGGCATAAATTTCACATAAACAGGTACATGAATCTTGACTATTATCTGTCGATGCCCGGGGGCGGAGATACCGAAACTTTGAATTATAAACTCGGATACTTCTATGACTGCAACCTGAATTTTTCAGCAGGTTATACAAGAATAAACAAAGGCGAAGTAAGATGGGGCGAGTGGGACCAGCCGTTGAATTATCAGCTCGAAAATAAGGTGTTTTTAAGAGGTACGGTTGAGAAGAGCAATGTGTATCATGCAGAATTTAGCTATAGGTACAATAAGTACATTTCAGCTGATCTTTATTATTCTCATACCGATATAATCAATTACAATCACAACCTTCCGGCTTACGATAAAGAATGGATTGATGATTACAATGCGGTAAATTCAGACGCTGACGACACAAATGATTATACAGATTATCAAGACTATTATGAAAGAGAAATTGAACCTGCCAAAAAATATCAGGTTTACTCGAATAATACTTTTAGACTTGCAATAAATATGGTCTTCAAGAATTATTTTTCAGGATTTTTTAAGAGGGAGGGTGAATGAGCTTTGAGATATTAAAAACAGATTTTAAAGGTATTCTGATAATCGATCCAAAAGTTTTCAGCGATGACCGCGGCTGCTTTTTTGAATCATTTAACAGCAAAAAACTGTACGATGCCGGTATTAAAGCTGATTTCGTTCAGGATAATATATCGAGATCTAAAAAGGGTGTTTTAAGAGGGATGCATTATCAGCTTGATCCTTTGGCTCAGACTAAACTTCTAACTGTTCTTTCAGGAAAAATACTTGATGTAGCGGTTGATCTGAGAAAAGGTTCTCCGACATTCGGCAAGCACTTATCAGTTGAGTTAAGTTCTGACAATAAAAGGATGGTTGTAATACCTAAGGGTTTTGCCCACGGATTTGTCGCACTTGAAGATAATACTCTTGTAATGTATAAATGCGATAATTATTATTCTCCCGTGCATGAGAGAGGTATAAGATTCAATGATCCGGCACTGAATATTAATTGGCTGCTTCCTGAAAAAGAGTTGATCATAACAAAGAGAGATGTGAGCTTCCCAATTATGTCTGAAGCCGAAATGAATTTTGTTTATGAGGCATAAATGAATTTGTTTGTAACGGGTTCTGAAGGTCAATTTGGTACAGCGTTGAGAAATACTGTAGTTCGGAAGAGTATGAATAACTGTATTTTTTTATCAAAAACCGATCTTGATATCACCAATTATGCTGAGGTTCGGGAGTATTTTAAGAACAAATCAGTTAAAGGTGCGGTTATTATTAACTGTGCCGCTTATACAGATGTAGAAAAAGCTGAATCAGAACCTGAAAAAGCATTTAAGGTTAATTCACAAGGCGTTAAAAATTTAGCGGAATTCTGCAGAAAATCAGGAATTAAATTTATACATATTTCAACTGATTTTGTATTTAACGGTTTAAAAAAGGGTTTGTATGATGAGTCAGACATTCCTGATCCGGTTTCAATTTATGGTAAAAGCAAAGCTGAAGGCGAAAAAGCTGTGCTTGAGAATCCGGAAAATTGTCTGATAATCAGGACATCATGGTTATATTCAACCACGCACAATACTTTTCTTAATAAAATTATTGGAAGATCAAAGTCTGGAACGCCTTTAAAAGTTGTTGAAGATGAAACAGGATCGCCAACCTATGCTGTTGACTTGGCTGAAGCCTTGATTAAGATCTGTGAAAAAATTTCTCAAATTGGGAATTTCAAAACTGCTGTTTATCACTACTGCAATACCGGATCGGTTTCCAGGTACGAATATGCAAAAAAGATAATTGAATTTTCAAAAGCTGCGGTAGAAGTTATTGCTATAAAGTCGAATGAACTGAGTATGAAAGCGAAAAGACCCGCTAACAGTTCACTTGACAATAGCAAGATAACATCTGATTTTAATTTGGAGATAAGAAACTGGGATGAAGCGCTTAAAGAAGCTGTAGAGAAAATTAATGAGCAGTGAATTATTAAAAGATAAAAGACTTCTTAAAAACATCGGAAAACTGTTTGGCGCATCTTTCATTTCTCAGCTGATTCCTTTCATAATCCTCCCGTTCCTAACAAGGTTGTACTCACCTGATGATTTCGGATTCTGGGCTTATTTTCTCAGTCTGAGCGGAATACTTTCAATTTTTATGACCGGAAATTACGAATTCGCTATTGTATTGCCTAAAGAGGAAAAAGAGGCTGTTAATCTGGCAACTGGTTCGATAATTCTCACAGTTTTTGTATTTATACTCTGCTTACCGGCTTCTCTAATTTTTAGTACTCCGATACTAGAAAACGCAGGTATTCAATCAAAGGATAATTCATTTGTTCTGCTGATCTGTCTGATGGCATTGTTCATGTCGTTATTCAGGATCATGAATTACTGGAACAACAGAAAGAACAGATTTCATACAACGGCTCTCGGAAGCATTACCAGGTCCGCTTCAGGTTCAACGATACAGCTTATCAGCGGACTGAATCCCGTGAGAGATCACATAGGATTGATCTCAGGAT
The DNA here is from genome assembly GCA_937873545.1 of uncultured bacterium. Classification (GTDB taxonomy): domain Bacteria; phylum UBA4055; class UBA4055; order UBA4055; family UBA4055; genus UBA12480. The sequence continues at coordinate 2,602 of CALMWI010000513.1, forward strand.
CGATCTTCGGATATTTTGCAGGAACGGCTGTTCAATCTAAAAATTTTATTTCAGCTGTCGTTAAAAACAAGAAAAAGATCAAGGTGAAATCCATCAGAGAAAACCTGATAAGGTATATAGATTTTCCTAAATATTTCATGCCGAGCGAGTTTATGAATTATTTATCGTCAAATGTACCGGTGATATTTCTAACAAACATGTTCAGTTCTGCAGCAGCGGGTTTATATTCTATACCTCAAAAATTTATAAATACACCTCTGACTATGCTAGGTTCATCCATTTCCCAGGTCTATTATAAAAAAGCGACCGATCTGAAGAACAGCAACGAAGACATAAGTAAAATCACGACTGATATTTACAAAAAACTTTTTGTGCTTGGAATATTTCCTCTTTCGGTCGTAGCAGGCTTCGGGGACTATATATTCACTATTGTTCTCGGTGAAAAATGGGAAGTATCAGGTCTTTACGCTGCGCTTCTTGCACCATGGATGCTCATGGTTTTCGCATCATCCCCTATATCGATTATCTTTGCCACTCTGGAAAAACAGAAAACAAGTCTGAAACTGAACTTTTACCTTCTTGCTATAAGGCTTGCCGCGTTTGTTGTCGGCGGTGTTTTTTTTAAAAGTGCTTTTATAGCTGTAATGCTCTTCGGCGCTTCGGGATTTGTTTATTGGCTTTATCTCTCTTTCTTCATTATAACGACTGTTGGGGGAGATAAAAAGGAGATAATGAAATTCACGCTGGTCAGGCTATGCCTTATCATGCTTCCGATAATTATCAGCAGGATGGTATTCGAATGTATAATGTAAGGATCGAGCTTACAAATAATAAAGGTTTTAAATGGTATGAATCAAATGGAATACAATTCAAAGGATACCTCTTTGATGATGGTAAATATCTTGCAGGTTATGAAGCTGTAGATCATATCAGATCCAGGTTTCAAAATACTATTCCAAAAAAAGAAATCCTGAAAGATCTCAACGGTATTTTCGCATTTGTCTTGACTTTAAATAAAGATGTATTAATTTGCGCTGACAGAACAAGATCATTTCCTTTATTTTATACAAAATCCGATACTTTAATTAGAATTTCTGATGATCCGAAGAATCTAAGATCAGATAATTCGCAGTTGAACGCTGAAGCCGTAAAAATATTCCTTTATACCGGATACACAACGGGCAGCAGTACTCTATACAAAGACATACTTCAGGTGCATGCAGGGGAGTTCATAACGGTCAGCGGATCGGAGATCAGGAAAGAATTTTATCACTTCTATGAAAGTGATGTTATATCAGACGATAATGCCGGTCTTGAACTGGAACTTTACGGGATAATCGATTCTATCGGTGATGATCTGACCTTATCGCTAAAAGATAAAACACCTGTAATTCCGCTGAGCAGCGGATATGATTCAAGGCTTATCGCAGCGATGCTTAAAAAAAGAGGTTTTGACAATGTAATCACTTTTACTTACGGGAGAATGAATAATCCTGAACTCGAATTGTCTGAAAAAGTTGCCCGAAAACTCGGTTACAGCTGGAGATTTATTGAATACACGGACGATACAGTAAAAGATTTCATAGTATCTGAAAGATTCAGAGATTATTATCCGTCAGCTTCGAATTACTCATCAATGTTCTATCTTCAGGAATATTTCGCTCTTGAAGAGCTTAAAAGGAGCATTCCGCAAAATTCAGTATTCATTCCCGGGCATTCAGGAGATTTTTTCGCAGGCAGTCATCTGAATAAAAGGATTATATCTACAGAAACTGAAAATGAAATCATTGAAGAGATAATAAAGAAACATTATAATAACAAAAGGATCGAAAAGTCTGATATAAGCAACATTTCTGAATCGATAAAAGAAACTTTAACGAATAAGAACAAATTCAGCTACCTTGATTTTGAGAATTGGGATCTAAAAGAAAGGCAGGCTAAATTCATTTTGAATTCAAACAGAATATACGAATGTTTCGGATATGAGTACAGGCTTCCTTTAATGGATAAAAGATTAATGGATTTCTTTTCCCGAGTGTCACCAGGATTAAAATACGGTAAATCATTATATGACAAAGTATTAACTGAGAAATATTTCAGCGAGGCCGGATTAAATTTTACCCGCGAAACAAATCCTACCCTGGATCAGCTTGAAACGCAGGATAAAAAAAATTCTATAAAGCGGATACTGCCAAAAAAAATTATTAATTTTTATAAGGAAAAATTGAAAAAGAATCACGATATTTATTATAATATCGGCGTAACACAACAGATGATAGATGATCTATTAAACTCGGGAGAAAAAATTGATCGTACGGGCGAGAACAGAAATTCAATCATTATTCAGTGGTATCTTTATCAGATCAGAAACAATAAAATATAAAAGAGATAAATATGATAGTCGCAATTGACGGACCCGCGGGATCGGGCAAATCGACCACAGCGAAGCTTGTCGGTTTAAAAATGGGTTTTCTTTATATCGACACAGGAGCTATGTACAGGGCGATGGCGCTTAAGGCAAAGCTTAAGGGAGTTGACTTTACCGATAAAGATAACATAATCCGGTTGCTTAGCGATACTGTAATCGAACAGGTGGTTGATAAGAAAACAGGAGACACAAAAACATTTCTTGACGGGCAGGATGTGTCTTCAGTTATCAGAACTCCGGAGATTTCTCTAGGTGTCACGGCAGTATGCGAAATAAGCGAAGTCAGATCGAAGCTGGTGGAGCTGCAGAGAGAAATGTCCAAGAAGGGAAATGTGATACTTGACGGAAGAGATATAGGTACAGTAGTATTTCCTGATGCCGATCTGAAATTTTTCATGATAGCGGATATCAATATAAGAGCTGAAAGAAGGCTGAAAGAGCTGAAAGATAAAGGAATTGAAGCGTCATTTTCACAAGTGAAAGAAGATATTGAAAGGAGAGATCACAGAGACAGTTCCAGGTCGAATTCACCTATGAAACCCGCATTGGATTCAATATTTATAGACACAAGTAAGATGAGTATAGAAGAACAGGCTGAATTCATTAACGGAATGATAAAGAAAAGATTATGAAAATTAAAGTTGTAATAGACAAAAAATCCGGAGTTTGCGGAGGAGTTAAAAGAGCCATAAAAATGATCGAAAAAGAGATCGAACGCAATATTGAAAAGGAAATTTTCGTTAATGGAGAGCTTCTTCACAACAGACTCGAAATGGAAAGACTCGTCGATTGCGGTCTCAAAGTAGAAGAGAAAGTTCAAAAAATCAAGAACAACATATTATTTATCAGGACGCACGGTGTGGGCAAAAAAATAATAGAGCTTGCAGTAAAAAACAACAACCTGATAGTGGATGCCACCTGCCCTAAAGTATCAAATTCGCAAAGGATAATTGAGGATTACTATTCGCGCGGTTATCAGATAATAATCGTAGGTAAACAAAATCATCCTGAGGTTCAGGGGCTTCTTGGTTTCTGCGATGATAAAGGGATTTGCGTATCGGATGAAATTGATATCTCAAAGATATACCTGAAATTGAAATCCCTGCTTATAGCTCAGACTACCGTGTCAACCGAGAAATTCAAAAAAATGGTAGATCTGCTTAAAAACAAGATCAAAGATATGAAAATTTATAATACGATCTGTCCTTTCGTTGAAAAACGAGAGAAAGAGCTGATAGAATTCGCTAAAGATCACAATGTTATAATTTTCATAGGGGGTAAAAACAGCTCAAATACAAAAGTGATGTTCGATAAATTCAGCAGGTTTAATAAAAGGTCATATTTGATCGAGAACAAGTCCGAAATAGATTTCAACTGGTTTAGGGAGAACGACCTGATCGGAGTTTCAGGAAGCGCTTCAACACCGATATGGCAGATAGAAGAAGTAAAGAAAGTAATTGAGAATAGCCTTAGTAATAATAAAATCTGACGGAGTAATAAATGGATTTTAAAGATATTACTATAACAGAATATTCAAGCGAAGATTTCGAAGGTCTGATTATGTTGTGGGAAGACATTCATCTCGGAGGTTCAAGACGCGGCGATACAGACAAAATAATTCTTAACACAATAAAAAACGGCGGTCAGTTATTCGTAGTAAAAAACAGGATAGGTAAGGTCGTCGGAAGTTCATGGATCACCACTGATAAGAGAAGAAATTATCTGCATCATTTCGGTATCAGAGAGGAGTTAAGGGGGTCAGGTCTTGCTCAGAAACTTCTTGAAATTTCACTTGATTTCAGCAAAAAGAACGGACTTCAGATCAAACTTGAAGTCCATAAGGACAATTTAAAAGCTATAAGACTCTATCAGAATTATGGATTTAAATACCTTGGAGACTACCTTGTGTTCATAATCAGGGATTATAACGAAAAGGAGGGATCATGAAAAAAATAATAAACTCAGTTAACGCCCCAAAAGCTGTCGGACCGTACAGCCAGGCCGTTGAGATCAACGGAATGCTTTTCGTCAGCGGACAGGTCGGACTAAAACCGATAGATAATGTAATGGCAGAAGGCGGGATTTCAGAGCAGTCGTACCAGGTTCTGGAAAACATTAACGGCATTTTATCTGAGGCGGGTTATTCAATGGACGATGTTGTTCAATGTACCTGTATGCTTACAGATCTTGGAGATTTTAAAGTTTTTAATGAGATTTATTCGAAATATTTCAAATCCGAGTTCCCTGCAAGGTTAACTTACGAAGTGAGCGCTCTTCCTATCGGAGCACTGATCGAAATAAGCTGTATAGCCGTAAAAAATGATTTTTAGCTGAGTTTTCGTACCGGGTAATCACAGGTAGGGGTTGAATCGTTTTTCCTGTTTTATCGTTGTGCTTCTTCCATGCCCGGTTAAAACTATAGTGTCACCGTCAAGTACCAGTAATTTGTTATTTATTGATTCCAGTATTGTATCGGTGTCGCCGCCGTATAGGTCCGTCCTGCCGACAGATCCAGCAAAAAGCGTATCGCCTGAGATAAGAGTATTACCTGTCAAAAAGCAGCAGCTGCCCTTTGTGTGCCCCGGAGTGTGGATAACTTTTATCCCGATACTTCCCAGAGCAATTAATTCTCCATCATAAATAAATCTGTCAGGAGATACTATAATGGGTTCGCCTGTCATTGAAGAATAATTCTTCTCAGGTTCTTCCGCATATTCTTTTTCTTCGGAGTGAATAAGAAAAGGTATCGAATATTTTTTTTGAAGTTCATTAACCGCACCTATATGATCGTAATGGCAGTGTGTGTTGATTATCATTTCAGGTTTTCCGCCGACAGTACCTATAAATCTAACTATCTTATCAAAATCATCTCCGGGATCGAAGACAGCCAGACTGGAGGTTTCTGGACATTTAACAATTATGCAGTTGACTTCAAGCTCTCCTACTTCAATATGAAATATGTTTTTATCGGGTTTCAAATTATTTATTGACCAGGTTATATTTTTCAAGCACTTTTTTCAGCTGGGCTGTTCTGGTTTCGTCCAGTTCTACCAGAGGCAGTCTTAAAGTTCCCATTTCGTATCCCATCAGGTTAAGAGCTTTTTTAACAGGGATCGGATTTGTGTCGGAGAACATGGCGTGACAAATCTCATTTGTATATTTTGCAAGCGAAAGTCCCTTGTCATAGTCTTTTGCCAGCATCGAATTAACAAGAGAAGCCATTTGTTTTGGAATAACATTTGAAACCACACTAATCACACCTTTTCCGCCGATCGCCATAATTGAATATGTCAGGTCGTCCTCGCCAGAAAGAACAGTGATCCTTTCTTCAACGGCAAAAATTATTTTCTGTACCTGGGAAATTGAAGCGGAAGCTTCCTTTAAAGCTACGATATTCTCATGGAATGACAATCTTTCTACCGTCTCCGGCAGCATATTGACACCGGTTCTTGATGGTACATTGTACATTACGACAGGCAGAGGAGATCTGTCTGCCACGGTTGAAAAATGACGGTAAAGACCTTCCTGATTAGGTTTATTGTAATAAGGCGTAATAACTAAGGCAGCATTGCAGCCTACTTCAGCGGCCATTCTGCAAAGTGACACAGATTTTTCAGTGGAATTGCTGCCGCAGCCGGCAATTACTTTAAGTCCGGTGTCCTGAGTAAATCCGCAAACCAGAGAGTAAAGGTCCCTGAATTCTTCATCTGTAAATGTCGGGTTTTCGCCGGTAGTACCTCCCGGAACAACGCCGTCCACTCCGGATTCTTTCTGGAATTTTAAAAATCTTTTAAGACTTTCATAGTTAATGGTTCCGTCTTTTTTAAAAGGTGTAACAATTGCAGTATAGAGTCCTTTCATGTTCATACTCCAGATAATTTATCGGTAAATTAACATATTTCTGAATATAATAACAAGATTTATTTATTGAAACTATTCATTAAAGTTTTCATCATCAAAATAATCAAAATATTTTTTGCAAATTTGCAGATAATGTTATAATTTTACTACTCCTGAAAAAAAAGAGGTGTTCTCGAGAGAAAATGAAACAGGTAACAATTTACGCTGATGGCGCATGCAGTAAGAACCCAGGCCCGGGAGGATGGGGAACGGTCTTGATCTACGAAGATAAAGTTAAAAAACTCTCGGGATTTCAGGAGATGTCAACAAATAATATAATGGAACTTACAGCTGTGATCCAGGGGTTGAAAGCACTGAAGGAAAAATGCAGGATCGAGGTTTTTACAGATTCAAAGTATATTGTTGATTCTGTCACAAAATGGCTTCCCGGCTGGAAAAGAAACGGATGGACCACATCATCGAAAAAGCAGGTAAAGAATTTAGTGTTGTGGAAGGAACTGACATATCTTTCAGATCTGCATGAGATCAGATGGAACTGGGTGAAAGGGCATAGCGGAAACCTGTATAACGAAGAGTGTGACAAAATGGCAAAAGATCAGATAGAAACTAATTTAAAAAAGCAAGCCGGAAAATGACGAATAGTTTACTTTCAAATAGAAGGAACACCCGAGAAAATCTGCTCATGTTCTTTTACAGCAAAGAATTCTTGAATCTGGATACAGTTTTCTCGGATGATGACGCAAAGAGTTTTTTAAACTCGATCACTGAAATAAAAAGGGAAGATAAACTTGACAGTGTAAGGGAGTCAATAAAGGAAGTGTTCGATAATGTCAAGATAACAAAGCTTGATCCGAATGACCGGATAGAATTCCAGCTGCCGTTTATCAAAGATAAGGTCACAATGTCGTTCGAGGAGATGGATAACCAAAATGTTGCCGACGGATTTATGAACTGCGCACAGATTTTCATAGACAAATACAAACTGAACGAAACCGATAAAACCGAGGATGAGATTTCTATGAGCAATAAAGAAAACCTCGCTTTTTTCCAGACATATATAAAAAGTTATTTCACTTATATAGACGCTATTGATTCCGATATAAAGAGAAATCTTGAGAACTGGGACTTCGGCAGAATATCCATAATTGATAAAATAATACTCAGGATGGGTATTGTCGAACTCAGATATTTCAATGAGATACCTCCAAAAGTGATAATCAATGAAGCGATCGAATTGGGTAAAAAATACAGCACAGAAAAAAGCAATATTTTTATAAACGGAATACTGAATAAGCTTAAAGATATGATAAGGACAACAGAGAAAAATTAATAGTAAGGGACCTTATGAAACTGGCGGTAATCTCGGACATACATTCAAATCTTGAAGCTCTTGAAGCGGTAATAAGAGAGATTGAAAGTGAAAAAACCGATAAGATATATTGTCTTGGAGATATTGTAGGCTACGGACCAAGTCCGAATGAATGCATCGATCTGGTAAAATCCGTGACTGACAAGGTAGTTGTAGGAAATCACGACAGCGCGGTTATCAATCAGACTGACATGATGCTTTTTAATTCTTACGCCAGAGAATCGACCGAATGGACCCGTCGTATGATCAAGGACGAGAATTATGAATATCTTCTGAATCTTCCTCTCAAAATAAGCGATCACGATCTGCTGTTCGTACATTCCACTCCTTTAATACCTGAAGACTGGAGCTATATTCTAACGCAGCACAGTGCAGAAAAGCATTTTAACTATTTTACAGAAGTTGCATGTTTTATCGGACATTCCCACAGACCGGAAATGTTCAGGTCGGTCGATCAGAGGATGATTGTTAATGTCGGATCGATCGGACAGCCAAGGGACGGAAATCCAAAGGCATGTTATGTCGTATGGGATACCGAAACGAACGAGTATGAGCTCAAAAGAAAAGAATATGATATAAAATCAGTATATAAAAAAATTGTTAAGGCCGGGTTGAACGAATTTTTAGGCGAAAGACTGATGGTCGGAAGATAAATATTAAAGAACGGAAAAAAATGTTATCAGGAATATTGAACAAAATCTTTGGTACCAAACAGGACAGAGAAGTAAAAAGGTTAAAACCCCTTGTTGATAGGATCAATGAGTGGTATCAGTCCTACGAAAAAATATCTGAACAGGATATAAAAAGCAAAACACTTGAGTTCAAAAAGCGAATTTCAGATGGAGAAAGAGAAAAAGACATCCTCCCGGAAGCATACGGGCTTGTAAAGGAAGCATGCAGGCGAATGGTAGGAAGATCATGGATGATAGACGGCAGAATGCAGGAATGGAACATGATCCCCTATGATGTTCAGCTTATGGGCGCGATAGTTCTTGCGGAAGGTAAAATTGCCGAGATGGCCACAGGAGAAGGTAAAACTCTTGTAGCATTATTTCCGGCATATCTGAATTCACTTTCAGGAAAAGGTGTCCACATCGTAACTGTAAACGATTACCTCGCGAAACGAGACAGGGAATGGATGGGATATGTGCTTGAGTTTCTAGGTCTTTCAGTGGGAGTGATCACTTCAGAATTAAGGGATCATTCTTTAAGAAAACAGGAATACTGCAAAGATGTTGTTTATGGAGTCAACCATGAATTCGGTTTCGACTATCTAAGAGATAATATGGTTGTCGATGTTGACGATATGGTTCAAAGAGGATTCAACTATTGCCTGATAGATGAGGTCGATTCTATTCTGATCGATGAAGCAAGGGTCCCCCTGGTTATTTCGGGAGCTGTACCAAAGAGTAACAATCAGAGGTTCGACCAGCTTAAACCGCTGGTTTTTGATCTCGTAAAAGAGCAGTCGAGAATGATAAACGAATGGCTGACGGAAGCGGAATCCAAAATAGAACAAAATCCAGATGACAGAAACGCTTTATTTCTCGTATTGAAATCCATGAAAGCTTCTCCAAGAAATAAAAAGCTTCAAAAACTCTTAAACATTCCTTCGGTAAAGACCAATGTTACAAAGCTGGAGAATGATTATCTCAGAGATAAGATATTCGATCAGGTAACTTCCGATCTTTATTATACAATTGAAGAGAGATCGAATCTGGTGGACATATTCAAAAAGGGCCACGAGCTTCTCACAAAAAATGATTCCGATAAAAATATGTTCGTAATTCCCGATCTGCCCGTTGAACTTCAGGCTATTGAAAAAATGAACTTATCTGAATCAGAAAAAGAGTCTCTGATCGAGAATCTGCATTCAGTCTATGCGGAAAAAAGCGACAAGATTCACACGATTAACCAGCTTTTGAGAGCCTACTCGCTTTTCGAGAAAGATGTTGATTATGTCGTTCAGGACGGCAGAGTGATAATAGTTGACCAGTCAACAGGCCGTTTGAAGTATGACAGCAGGTTCAGCAACGGCATGCATCAGGCGATCGAAGCGAAGGAAAGTGTGAAGGTGGGAGAGGATACACAGACTGTAGCTTCCATCACATATCAGAATTATTTCAGAATGTATAGAAAGCTCAGCGGAATGACCGGAACCGCAATTACCGAAGAGAATGAATTTTTTGAAATATACAATCTTGTTGTAACAGTAATACCTACGAATGTTCCGGTGATCAGAGACGATCAGCAGGACTTTATATACATGACTAAAAAAGAAAAATACAACGCTGTTATAAATGATGTTATTAAGCTCAGAAATGAAGGCAGGCCGGTACTTCTGGGAACCCCTGATGTGGATGTAAGCCAGATAATGCACAAACTGCTTGAAATGAGAAAAATCCCGCATAATCTGCTTAATGCTAAGAATCATGCCAAAGAAGCCCAAATAATTAAGGATGCCGGAGAATCAGGAACTATCACGATCGCTACGAACATGGCAGGAAGAGGAACCGATATAAAACTCGGTAAAGGAGTCAAGGAGAAGGGAGGACTTGCAATAATCGGATGCGAAAGGCATGATTCGCGCAGGATCGACCGACAGCTGAGAGGGAGGGCCGGAAGACAGGGTGATCCCGGATCGTCAAGATTTTATGTTTCGCTTGAAGACAATCTGATGAGAATATTCGGTTCTGAAAGGATCTCGGGAATAATGGATAAATTCGGGAGGAACGAGGGAGAAGCGATAGTTCATCCGTGGATAACTAAATCTATTGAACGCGCGCAAAAACGCGTGGAAATGCATAATTTTGCTATGAGAAAGCATATTATCCAATATGACGATGTGATGAATAAGAAGCGTGATGTGATATACAGACGGAGAAGAGCTGCGCTTATAAAAGGCGCTATCAGCGAAGGGAAACCTGTACCTTTTGCACGGGAATACGGAATTGAACCTGATGAGGGAATGATTAAAGAAGTCGCGGATATACTTGAAGAATATTTGAAAGAAATTGTTTACACGGCATGTTCAAACTCCAGATCAGCTGAAAACTGGAACTGGGATTACTTGAATTCAAATCTGACTAAAACAATGCTGATATCATACGAACCGGATACGGCAAAACTGAATGATCCGGAGTATCTGCTTAATGACCTTATAAAGTCCGCATCTGACAAGATCAATGCAAAAAGACTGCATATCGGCGATAAAATGATGGATATACTTTCTAAGATAGCTATCGTAAAATTAATTGATATCAACTGGCAGGAACATCTTAGAGAGGACGACGATTTAAAAAGCGGTTTATCGTTAATGGTTCACGCTCAAAAAGACCCTCTGATCGAATATAAAAGAAGGTCATTTGAAGCATTCAAAGAAATGCTTTTTAAAATAAACCAGGAAATACTTGAGTTCATTTTTAAAGCTAAGATTGATTATGAAATCAATAGGGAAGAGGAAAACAAAAGAAAAGAACAGGCAAGGATATCAGGTCTTCAGGCTTCTAATGAACCTCCCAAGCCCAAAATAGTAAAGAATACTCAACAGAAAGTCGGAAGAAACGATCTGTGCCCGTGCGGAAGCGGTTTAAAATACAAAAACTGCCACGGAATAGCTGAATAGAACAAATATTAAGTATCAGGGAAGAAAAATGAGCAAAAATTTAGTAATACTGGAATCACCCGGCAAAGTGAAAGCAGTGAGCAAATATCTAGGGAATTCTTATACAGTGATCGCTAGTAACGGTCACATTATCGATCTGCCTGCAAAAGAGCTCGGAGTTGACATTGAGAACGATTTCAAACCGACATATAAAGTTATCGACAATGCCGGGCAGGCGAGCAAGATAATCAAAAAAATCGAGACGATGGCTAAGGTCAGCGATAAAATTTTGATCGCGACTGACCCTGACCGCGAAGGTGAGGCAATCGGCTGGCATATAGCGGGAAGGCTTAAAGATTGCGCTCAGAGAATTAAAAGAGTAACATTCAATGAGATCACTAAGAAGGGTATAGACGCCGGTTTGAAAAACGAAAGTACTATCGACAAAAATCTAGTAGATGCGCAGCAGGCTAGAAGAATAATGGACAGGCTTGTCGGATATAAAATCAGTCCGTTTCTCTGGAAAGCCATATCAAACGGGCTGAGCGCAGGGCGGGTTCAGTCTGTTGCTTTAAGAATAATATGCGAAAGAGATAAAGAAGTTGACAGCTTCGTTCCGGAAGAATATTGGACGATAAAAGGAGAGTTTGCCACTTCAAAAGAACAGTTCAGTGCGGATCTGGTTAAGATAAATGATGAGGATTTTAGATTAAAAACAAAAGAAGAAGCATCAAAAGTTATACAGGATATAAAAAAATCAAAATATTCTGTGACAAATATAAATAAAACGAAACTTAAAAAATCTCCGATGCCGCCCTTTATAACTTCTACTTTGCTGCAGTCCAGCGTAAATAAACTGGGGTTCTCATCCAAAAAAACCATGCAGATCGCACAGCAGCTTTACGAGGGTGTGGAGCTCGGTAATAAAGGAGTTGTGGGTCTTATCACTTATATGAGGACAGATTCAATGCGTGTCTCAAATGAAGCGGTTGACGAGGTTAGGGATTTTATAAGTAAGAAATTCGGTGTTGATTTTGTTTCAATCAGCGCCAGAAAATTTAAATCGAAAAAGAATATACAGGATGCTCATGAAGCCATCAGGCCGACAGATGTAAGTTTTGAACCTAAAAAACTTCAGGCTCACCTTACGAAAGAACAGTTTAAACTTTATCAGCTGATATGGACCAGATTTGTAGCAACTCAGATGAAAGAAGCGATATTTGAGCAGACAGTAATAGACGTGTCAAGTCACAATTACAAATTCAGGATAACCGGAAGAAAGAATATTTTTAAAGGTTACCAGCAGGTATTTATGGATAGCGATGTAGGAGTCGACAGCGAAGATGAAGAGAGCGAAGTTAAACTTCCGAGAAATATTGATGTCGGCATGATGGTTACCCTAAATGATATTGAATCCGAAGAACATTTTACAAAGCCTCCCGCAAGGTATAATGAGGCCTCTATCACTAAAGAACTCGAAGAACAGGAGATCGGAAGACCATCGACTTATGCAACAATTATTGACAGGCTCATATATCAGAAATATATAGACAAGAAAGAGAAAAAGCTTGTTTCGACTGAACTAGGGAATCTTGTAAATGAAATTCTTGTTGAGAATTTCGGAGAGATCTTTAACATAAAATTCACTAAAAAAATGGAATCGAATCTTGATAAGATCGAGTATGTTGAAGTCGATATGATAGAGATACTTAACAAATTCTATAAGCCTTTTGAAAAAACACTGGATGCAGTTATAAAGAAAACCGTTGAAATAAAAAAAACTATGGAGCAGCCTGTGGGCGAAATATGCCCCAAATGTAAGAAAGGTGCTTTAATTTATAAATGGGGTAAGAACGGAAAATTCATTGCCTGCAGTAATTTTCCGGCATGCAAATACACAAATTCTCTCACTAACGGTGATGATTCGAAATCGAGTGAAGTTAAGTCGTCTGATCACGGTATCTGTCCAAAATGTAACACTGGAAAACTTATTGAAAGAACTGGAAAGTTCGGGAAATTCATCGCCTGTGACGGTTATCCAAAGTGCAATTACATTTTAACTGAGCATATAAGTATCAAATGTCCCGAGCAGGGTTGTGACGGATTCATAAAAGATAAATCAACAAAAAAGGGAAAAAAATTTTACGGATGTTCCAATTTCCCGAAATGTACTTACGCTTCATGGAATAAACCGATCGACAAAAAATGTGATAAATGCGGTTACGGTATTATGGAAGAACAATACGATTCAAAAACTAAAACCACAAAAATTGTATGTCCGAAGTGCAGGAACGAAATAGCGGGTTAGATTTTTTTAACTTTTTTGTTGTAATTGTAAAAGTTATAGTGCATATTTTAGACAGATAATTTGTTACGGAGAAAAAAATAAGCTTTAAGACAAAAAAAATAACTTGACAAAAAAGAATGAAAACATTTATATTCAAGCTGATGTTTTTAATATAAGGTAATAGGTTGGTTTATGCGTAAAATTGCTATTTTATCTTCAAAGGGAGGTACCGGAAAAACGACTACCTCGATCAATCTGGCTCACGGTCTGGCGCTTATGGGCAGAAGTGTACTTCTTATTGATAGTGACCCTCAGAACACGATCGGGATCGTATTCAACGTTAATCCGGAGAAAACTCTCTGCGATCTGCTTTTGAAGAGAAGAGCTTCAATAGTAAAGGTAAGAGAAAAGCTTCATGTGATAACTTCCGGCGGAAAATATCTTGTTGATACCGAAGTTAAGCTTACGAAGGCTTGGGGAAAAGAATATAAACTTAAGAAAAATCTTTCAAATCTCGAAGGTGTTGACTATGTAATTTTAGATTGCGCTCCTTCGATCAATCTTATCAATGTAAATGTTCTAACATATTGCGATGAGGTTGTTATACCGATTTCAATGGATTTTCTATCACAGATTGGTGCCAACCAAATACTCGGTATGATTGACAGCGTAAGTAAGTCTTATAATAAAAATCTTGATATACTTGGCGTCCTCCCGGTTTACTACAATGAAAAAAGAAAAATCTCGCTTGAAACGGTCGCTATACTTAAAGATTTTTTTAAGGAAAAATTGTTCAGCACTTACATTAGGGAGGATGTAAATCTTAAAGAAGCTCCCAGTTTCATGAAGACGATATTTGAATATGCTCCAGACTCATGGGGCGCTCAGGATTATTTTAAACTTGCAAATGAAGTTGACAATAAATAAAGCCATTGAAGGTTGATCGATATGACTGACGATTCGCAAAAAGAGTCTAAAAGTATAGGGAGGAACATTTTCGCCGAAGGGAAAAGCGACCTGTTTAAAAACAAGTCGGATTCCGGAAAAAAGGATGCTCCTCCTGTAGATAATGCACCTAAAAGTTTTGGAAGAAATATATTTTCCGAAGTCCAGAAAACACCTGAAACTTTCAAGACTTCTGCAGGAAATGAAGATCTTAAGATAATCGAAAAGTCTTCAAAAAAGGAGATTACTGAAAAGAAATCCTCATCACCTGATACTTCAGGCTCAAAAAAATCGAAAATTAATGCTGTTCACATTACAAGGG
>CALMWI010000514.1 GCA_937873545.1 uncultured bacterium
CCTTGTAATCCTTTTTTTCTTTATCGTAGATCGCTTCCTCGATTTTTGATTCAAGCAGGCTTTTAATTTTATCCTGCTTTAAAGTATCGCGGTCTTTGCTGGCTTTTTCAAGATCAGCCATAAGCCTTTTTATTTCGCGGTCTTTTTCAGCGGTCTTTATCGTTACAAGCTCGTTCAGCTTTGCGTCGTCGTCTTTGCTGTCTTTGAACTTGCCTTTAGTTTCATACTCAGTATATTTATCAAGTTTCGACTGAATATCTTTAGCGTCCCAGTCTTTGAAACTTTCATGCTTCTTTTCAAGCTCGGAATATTTTGTTTTAAGCTCTGTAAGTTCCTTTTGAACGCTTGAATATTCTTCGATCGGTTTCAATCCTTCGATCGGTTTAAGCACCCACGCGCCGCCGGATTCTTCGTAATAGCTCTCAAGCCCTTTCGGGATTTCTTCTTTTTTGTCGTATTTTCTCTTCATTTGCGGTACTCCTATGTTTATGTTTTGGTTTTGCCTGTCTCAATGCTAAATATACACATTTTAAAACGATAAAACAACCTGTTAAGGCTTAATCCCTGCCTTTTTAAATTCATCTGCATACATTCCGTAGAGTTCGTCAACACTGAGCTTTTTACCGCTGTTATCAACGAATTTATCAAGAGTAAGCTGTCCGCTTCGGAATAGTTCTGCCTGTTTTTTTCCGAGAAAATCATCTTGAAAACTTTTATCTGTAGTTTTCAGCCATTGCGATCCCGTGGTTTTAACCGGTGTCTGGCCGATATTAGCGTTCTGCCAGGCCGTTCTTTCTTTTGCTATAAGTTTATACCGTTCTTTTTCAGTGAGTGTTTTCCATTCATCGGCTCCGACCGCTTTTTTAGCGTCTGCACGCCAGTCAATTCTTAACTGTCTCGGAGTTCTTGTGTCCGTAACATATCCGCGCTCGCCAACTAAAGCCATACCGTCTATAACGGCAATCCTTAAACTCCTACAGTTCCGGTGCAGAGGAGGATTAGGACCTTCACCGAGTAGATAAAGATTGCCGTCAAGACTTAAACATTGTACTGTGGTTCTGCCGTCCAGAACTGCGGTAAATCGCTCCTGCTTTACTATATCGGAATTGGCTTTGTAAAATTCTTCACGGCTGGAGTTCACTATGCCTTGAGTTATGGTCCTGACAAGGCTTCGGGCGTTGTTTCGTGTCAACTGGGTCACGCCGTCGTTATACTCAATATTTTTACTTCCGATAAGATCATTCACGATTTGATACACAGGCTTTCTTTCGATAAGTCCGGTTCTTATATTCTGCACTATGCGGTCAATATCTCCGTACTGTATTTCTTCAAAATATCTTGATATGGTTTTGCCGTCAATGGCTCCATAGTTAAGAAGATTAGTTTTTTCAATGACAGGGACAGCCATACTGATTTCAGCCAGCGCGATACTGTTATCGTAAAGAGCTTTCATGTACTTGGTTTCGTTGTCTATGATCTTGATTAAATCTTTATCGTATTCGGTTTTAAACCCGGTGAACATTTCGGCTCTGACCTGTTTCAATGCCTGCTCAAATTTCCGCCACTTAATAGCTGAAGTCTTGGTATCGGCAAGATTAAGTTCTGATAGATTTTCTAAAAGAAAAGCCGCCAGCTTAGGATTGTTTTTATTCAATGCTGTAATAAAGTCATCACTTTGTTTACTTACAAGCCGAAGCAAATACGCCTGATGCTTTACAAGTTTATCAAATATTTGTTCATTTACGGTTTTCACAGGTTTTAATCCTGATAATTAGATTTGTCGAGATCGGCTACGAACATATTAACATCTGATGCGCTTGTGTATTCATGCTTTTTACACCATCTGTAAAAATCCTCATTCGATAAAGACCCTGACTTCCAGCTCAACGCCATTTTTGTATATTCCTCAACTGTGGCTCTGCTGACATTAAAGTCAAGGAACGGCGTGATCCATTCGTTCTCAACTTTCTGTCCGAGGCTTCCCCACTCTGAAATATAGCCTAAAATTTTCAGGATGCCTTCGTTTCTTACAATAGCCATTCTACGATAAGCATTCGACTGATTTTCAATTCTCTTTTCAAGAGCGATACCGGATTCTACTTCGGCTTTTTCGCTTATCTGTATTCCTTTCGCTTTTGCCCTTTCTTCAGCTTCATTCCATGCGTTTTTTAAAGCCTCAAGAGAAGTGCTGTCCGGTGTTATGTATTCAGCTTTTGAGTTATGATTTCCCGGCAATACTCCGTCTGCTTTTACGGCATTATCAATTAAATCTTTGCCGAAGCCCGAAGCCACTAAAAGCGCCCAAGTCTGCTGTCTCAGCTTTTTATTGTATAAAGCACTTACCCGGTAAGCGTGAAGGCTCAAATCAACCTGTGAAAACAATACCGGGGTCTCGACACTGCCGTCAACATTCGAGGCATTTATGGCAACGAAAGGAACGAAATCAAGATTAAATCCTTTGAATACAGGCTCGATATATGTACCGTTTTTCAATCCGTAAGCGCGTCTAAGCTGATATGTCTTTGAATACTTATCGTAATCTTCGGCT
>CALMWI010000515.1 GCA_937873545.1 uncultured bacterium
TCTATAAAATGTCGAAAACAGAGAAAATCTATCTCGGGACATTTTTTGCGCTTATTGTAATAATCATCCTGATAATTTATTTCATGCTGAAACGTAAAAGGATGAAGGCGAACGGTCCTGTCGTTATCGCAGAAAAGAAAATTCCGGCGCATATCATCGCTATTCAGATGCTTGATAAGCTTAAAGAAAAGAAGTATCTCGAAAAGGGCGATTTCAAAGAATTCGCGGCTGAATTGTCTCTCATATTCAGAAATTTCCTGGAGGACAGGTTCGATTTTCCCGGTGCAGAGCTTCCGACCGATGAGCTTAAGAAAGAGATCAGAGCAAGGGTGACGGATGCTGAAACTCTCGAGAATTCCGATAAGCTGCTCGAAGTGACCGATTTCGTTAAATACGCGAAGTTCATGCCGCTTGAAGCTGAATTAAAGCAGTTTTTAGAATTCGCTTACAAGGCGGTTGACAAACTTAAAGATGAATCAAACGGTAAGAAATGATCATGTTCAAATTCAATGACCCTCAATATTTATATTTTCTATTCGTTCCGCTGATCGCGCTGATCTGGCATTTCGCAAAGCAGAAGAGAGCGTATATCAGATTTCCCGCCTCGGAAACCTTCAAGGGCGTGAAAAAAACTCTAAGAGTAAGGCTGCTTGAACTGCCGTTCGTTCTGAAGATCGCGGCAGTCGTTTTTATGATCCTTGCGCTTGCTAGGCCGCAGTCAACTACGGATTCATCAGAGACCACTACCGAAGGTATTGACATAGTTATCGCATCCGATATTTCAACATCGATGCTAGCTCAGGATTTTACTCCGAACAGATTCGAAGCTTCACTCGAAGTAGCCCGTGAATTCATAAACGGCAGGAAGAACGACAGGATAGGTCTTGTGCTTTTCGCAGGCGAGGCATATACCCAGTGCCCGCTGACCATGGATTACAATATTCTGAACGATCTTACAAGAAATATCAAGATGGGTGTCATTGAGGACGGAACAGCTATCGGTTCAGGTATCATTACAGCTGTCAACCGTTTAAAGAACAGCGAGGCTAAAAGCAAGGTGATAATACTTTTAACTGACGGCGACAACAACAGGGGCGAGGTCAGTCCGGAAACTGCAGCTGATGTGGCTTCGGCTATGGAGATCAGAATTTATACTATCGG
>CALMWI010000516.1 GCA_937873545.1 uncultured bacterium
TACAACGCTGAGACTGATTAGTATAAGTACCGAGAATGAATCGCTTTGTCGTTCCATAAATAGTCATTTCATGTCCTTATGATATTAAGCCATGCCCCGTTGTGGGTCTTGCCATCAATAGTATTTCTTCGATTTTATCTCGAACAGAACTCATATCGCTATTAGATTCAAGAGCCGAAATAATAGCATTTAAACATACTGCTACTTTCGCAAAATTATTATTTATAGTTCCTGACTGATCGGTAGCAGTTGTATCAGTACACGCAGCTAAAACCGCATCAGTTGTTGTTCCGCCCGTACTATCAGTCACGCCGTCAATAGTATAACCGCTTAGAGTATCAGTTCCCGTTCCGCCCGTACTATCAGTCAAGCTTACAATAGCTGATTTACGAGTTGAAAGTATATGATTACCTGCACTATCATACATGTGATCTAAGTCGAGACCGCTTGTTCCTTCAAGCCATAGTGCTAAATCATCGCCAAGTATTCTGTAATTACTTGTTGCGGTTGCATCGTCCGACTGATAACCTGTCATATAATCCGTACTTCCATCGAATGTAGTCTCGTCTAATTCTGTGAATTCACTCATTTTTGGCATAAATTCTCCTTTTATACTGGGTCTGTAATATACTTAGTTAATACAACATCATAATAACCGATATATGTATTTATTCGTTCAACGCGCCAATTCAGAGAGCTTATTGAAAGCACGCTGTTTATCTCGATTGAGTAATCAGGGTCGGCAAACAATCTACTGATTTTACATGTAGCTTTTTTATTATCCATAGCAGCATATTCATTATAATAAGTATCTAAGGCATTAGGCACATAGTTCAATGTCGGTTTTAGTACGCTTTCAGTGTCAATTTCGGCATATTCCTGAGTCTGCGTATTCCAATCTATTATATCAGATGTATCAATAACAATCGGAGTTCCAACAGACGACAAAAAGCTTCTGACAAATGTAAATGTCTTGCCTGTGTAATAGCAGTATAAATTCATACTTGCTAAAAAGAATTGTAATAATTCGGCAACATTATAATATGTTAAATCATCAGATTGCGTATCGAAAAGGTAATCTGTTGTAGTTTCAGCTTCGGGTTTAAAAACTATACTACTCGGTAAGAATCCTATATCTTTAGAAATATTACCGTTTTTATGGAGTGTTGCAGTACCGAAATCAGACGAACTCAATGGGTAGGCTGATTCATAATTTATTTTATATTCATAAGATGTATTATCATTGCTTAATACTATTCCAGATTCAAAATTTGATTCCTCTTGAGTAGTGTAAGAATCTGTATTATAAGGATAGTCTAAAATATTGATTCTTGTAGGTTGTGGGTCGTAAAATGTTCCTATGGTATTAGTAACGCCTGTCCATCCGTCATCTTTAATTCTATAAGTCAATCCGTTATATTCAACATATACAAAAGCATCTTCTTTAAATGTATTTCCTGAAGTCCAATACTCGTATTCGCCTTCTATTAAACTGCCATCCTCTAACATAAGCATATTGTTAGATATCATAGTGATATATGTTTTCATAATATCAGCAGTTATAATATTCCACGATGGATAATACTTGTTGTCTATGATAGATTTATAACGAGGATCTAAAAATACCCTACCCTTAGTCCCAGTCCATTCGTTATATTTAGTATAGTCAAACGGGTTAAATATATCATAATCGTATTGCGCCGTCTCAGTAGTACCGCCAACTCCGTCAGAAACTAATCCGAACCAAAAATAACATCCTTTTATTATGTACTTAGCTGCATTGATTGGCATTGCATCTACAAACGACCCGTAGTGCCTTTGTATTGTATTAGTATTACAACTTAAAGCACCATCTACCATAGTAGGGTAATAAGTAGTATCGGTTGTTGCTCGATGTCCATATCCATCGCAATACAAACTGAGAAGTTTTTTGCCATTGCTGGAGTTTACAAAAAGTATTATCCCTAAGAAGTATATATCTGTTATTCCTTTAGCGTCTATTAAATTCGGAGACCTTGAAGCTTGAGTTACCATAATCTTACTATAATCGTACACATCAGTTATAGTGCCTATAATAGCAGTTGCGGCAGTATATTCATCGGCGACTATATCAGAATAAAACTGATCTATTTTATCTTCCCAATCATAAACATCTCGATAAACTCCAAGACCCCAATCAGGAATAGTCCAATCAGTAGAATAAGTCGGCAGATTAACTGAGTTTGTAAAATAACTTAATAGCAAGGCATTAAATATATTTATCTGTAAATCGAATGGGTCTTTGCTTGTAGATTCTAATGTATCTGTACTATATCTCAATTTGCTATCTGAAAACAATACTATCGGGTCATATACCGTAACCTCTACCGTCTGCGTATCTTCAGAGTATGAACTATCAATAGAGATTATTCCCTCGAATATCTGATCGTCATCTCCGTTAAATGCTCTAAGCAAATAATTTGTTAAATTCGGGAAATTCGGATGCGCCGTCATAAAGCTTCCCGGAGCATCAAAAAATGAAGTGTCTGCCGTTCTTACGGTAAATGTAAATCTGCGAGGTTTTAAATTAAAAAAATCGTCAGCTTTATTTTCTATTTCGGTAAATTGCGGGTCTATTATTGCCGTTATAGTATCCTGAGGACTGTCAGGCGAAACAATCATTCCTACATCTGTAGGGTAATTATCTCGATGAAATATCTGAAGAGTTTTAATATCAATTTGAGGCATAACCTACCCTGCGGTTAATTTTCTCTCCCTGTCTGTTCCACTGATTTATCTTTGACGGAGTGAATACATCACCGTTGAAAGACCAGTCTTTCTTCTGAAGTATTATGTTTCCGTTCTGAATAGCCTCGACTACCTTATCAAGTTTCCTTTCAAGAGTTCCGTAGTCTCCGCCTTGCATAGCTCGTCTCGATCCGTACATATTCGTTCCGATTGCGACAACATCATCCTTACGGAAAGGAGTAATTTTACCATCCTGAATTATCGCATCGTCAACCTTTCCGCCAATGCTTGTAATTGCTATTTTTAAAAATTTAGCCCATCCACCACTACCTGCGTTTTCAAGTAATGCTTTCAAACCTGCTATAAACAACATCTTTACAAGTAGCTGATTCAGTATATTCAGCATCGAATTTTTCCACGCAACCCATATCTGATGTAATTTCTTTTCAGTTACTACTGTCGAGTCTATTAAAGCACCCATCTGTAAATTCATAAAGTCAACAACTGAAGATGCCGAAGATTCAAATGCGCTTGAAGCAGACTCAAGAACCATAAGTAAGTATTCGTGTTCTTTTGCCCAAATTGCCTGTTTTTCTTCGGACGCTTCAAACATAATATCAAGTAATTCTTTCTGTCGTTTCCATTCAAGAACAATCAGCATCTTGCTCTTTTCTTCTTCGGTTAAGATCGTAGTTGTTGCAAGGTCTTCAATTCTAAGTTTCTCTAAATCGTATTTCGCATTAACCTTATCAGCATCGCTTCTTAAATATGTATCTCTTAAATTCTCAAGATTCTCTTCATTTTTCTTTATGTAATCGCTTGATTCTTTTGCGCGATCCATTTTTAATTTCGCAGTCGCGTCAATCCATTTCTTCTCATTTTCGTAAGCATCGTAAATGAGTTTACTCATAGTCTCATTATGCTTCTTTCTTTCGTCTGCTATCTTATCATTATAGAATGTATTGATGTATAGTAATTCTTTCTGACCTTTCTCGGCAAGTATCTGAGCTACTTTAGCTTTATCTTTCGCATCTTCAGCTTTTAGTCCGAGACTTACAGCCGCTTCTTTGAGTGCATACTCCCTTTCGGCTTCGAGCAGAGCTATACGACCTGCAAGAGTTTTCTGCATATAAGCTTCATAATACTTATCAAGCTGTTTAAGTCGCTTTGCCTGCGCTTTCTTATCTTCTTCAAGCTGTTTTTTCTGGACTTCGATTTCAGCTTCTGTCATAATACTATTGACTAATTGCAACGCCTGATCTATTTTATCCTTGCCGTCAATTATCTGTTGTGCGCTTTTACCCATGAAATCAGAATCGAAGAAATTAAATGTACCTAAACTACCTTCAAGTTTCTCTTTTTGCTTTTGTAATTCCGTAGCAAGTTCGCCTAAATCAGCGGTTTTCATACCTTCGATATTAGTCTTAGTCAGAATGAATCCGTTAGCGATTTCATTGACAGCTACTTTCGCATCTTTAAGATTAAGTAATTTATTTGCGTACTCTTTGTTAATCTCTTGCATGACTTCAAGATTAACTTTATTTGTGCCTTCTATTTTAAGTAATTCTTCGTTGAGTTCTTTGGCTCTAACAGCGGCTGACCCTGCATCAATATTAACAGTATATTGACGACCTTCATATTCTTCAACTTGCTTACCACTCTGAAGCAACTCAAGTTCTTTTAGAATTTCCTGTCGTCTCTCAAGCTGTTTATTATTGCGTTCAACCTGTTCGACCAAATCTTTCATGTCCATTCCTGCGAATGGTCGTGTCTGACTGAGTAAGTCTGCCTGCATTCGAGACTGAATGAACATCTTATTCATGTTATCAGTAGCTTCAGTTAATCGTTCAGCTTCGATACGGTTTTTCTCTTGCCATGATTTGAATGTAGTCCAAATACCGACACCGACCATTGCAATTAGAGTAAATGCGCTGAATGCGGCACTTAACAGACCTACACCGACAGATGCAGATGCCGAAGCTTGACCTACTCTTTCAATAGCAAGTCCGGTAACAACAGCCTGTGTTCTCGTTGCAATAAATATAGATTTTATTTTAACAAACTGTCCGTAAAGTAATGGCATTATATAATTTATCGCAATCCATCTCATACCTACTAATGCAAGCGCACCCGCTAAAACGGTAAGCGAAGCCATTAAACCTTTAAGCAATGGAGCGATTTCACGCAATATAGATAAAAACTGTGTAACTCTAATTATAACACTCTTGAATGAATCTCCGAATGTAAATAAGTCAGTACCTAATGCGACCCACATAGCAGACATTCTGTCTTTCGCACCTTTAATCGTGTCTGCCATAATATCGAATTTTTCATTTGTCGTATTCGTTGCATTTGCTATTTCACCGATAATCT
>CALMWI010000517.1 GCA_937873545.1 uncultured bacterium
TTTTTGTAACGGTGGAATTGATCAGCCAGTTATTACCGTTTCCTGTATTGGAAGTTTGTACCCATCCGCCTCCGTTATTGAATATCAGACAGTTCACCGTTCTTCCATTCTGAGCATTTCCGTAACCGTAAACGCCATAACCGGGATTATTGGCCACTACGGTATTTTCGATCTGTTGATATTTTGAGTCATAGGCTATAGCTCCACCAGCACGGTTCGTATGTATATAGCAGTTCTTTACATACAATTGTGTGTAATCGGTCGCGAGCTTATTATAGTCGCCGATGAATATTCCTGCCCCGTTCTGTGCAGATGTTACGAATCCGTTATCCGTAATTTCACAATTGTCGAGAGTCGCTCTCGAGTACATGTATATACCGCCGCCGCACGATGCTGAAGATCCGCCCGAGTAAGGAGATGGGTTGTTCACGATATTGTTTGATGATATTTTTGTGTTTTTAACATCCGCGTAATAAAGGTAAACACCTCCGCCCTGATTAAATTTATTGCTTGTGGTTGTAGGCGTTCCGGGATAATTATCGTTAGCCTTTCCTAGATTGTTATGAATCACGGAATTGTCAATAAGCGGACGGTAAGTAGCATCGCCTCTGGCTGCAAGTCCCGCACCGTCAACTCTCCAATAATTGAATGCGCCGAACCCGAAGATACCTGCGTAATAAAAATTCGCGCCCACACCCTCATTGTTCTGTATAAGACTATTCAAAACCTTTGAATCGAACTGCATAGTGATGCCTGCGCCCGAATATTTGGCTTTGTTATTTTCTATCTTACAGTTATGCACTTCTCCTTTTCCGGTAAGAGCAACACCGCCGCCCGAGTAATGAACTATGTTATTTTTCGGATCCGTAAGGTTTTCGATCCTGGCAGGATAATTCGCAAAACCTCCAGTAACTGTGAATCCGTCCAAAATCGCCTGTGAAGCCAGCGAGTTGGGAAAATATGCGCTGATCCCTTCCATTGTCTCAGTGTGAAAACCGTTCGTGCAGAACCAGACGACATGATGCGATCCGGTTGTGCTGCCGTCAAGTACTGAAGGATAAGAGTAATCCCATGGATCCGCGCTTAAAAGCTGTCTTGCTTCTTTAGTTGCTTCGTTGCCTGCAAATCCGCCATATACATTTACTCCGGCATACATCAAAAATGATTTGTATGCATCAGTACTTCTCAATCCCGTGACATCGGTCAGGAACGCTGTAGGATAATATGTTCCCTGAGCCACCCAGACTTCGCTGCTTCCTGCCGCATTGGCAGAATTGATACCCTTCTGTACGGTCGCGAAAGCCGTTGACCATGAAAGACCGTCATTTGAATCGCTTCCTGCTGTGCTAACAAAATATGTAGCCGCAAAAAGATTCCCTGCTGCGAAAAGAAATAAAATCACAAGCAGATACATTCTCGATAATTTCACCATAACATCTCCTCTTAGTGTCTTTACTTTAACTTAAACAAATAGTTATAATTGCTATTATACCATTGCAATAATCAGGCCATAAAAACTGATGCGTATCTTTATTTAAGTATTATAATACTGTTGACAATAAACAACAAACCATGTTGCATATTTGAAACACCAATTCGCTTTTTTTCAAAATAAAAAAACCCCGACATGTTATCGGGGTTTTTGGAGTGGAGTGAGTTAAACTATCAGGCTATTTTCCTGATATCGTGATGTTCTTTATCTTTACCCACGGATAATTGCAGAATCCGTAGTCTATGCTTTCTTTTGATATTTCTTCAATGTCATTGAGCATTCCGAGCGCATTACCACTGATCATGATCTCTTTTACAGGATATTTGATCTCGCCGTTCTCAATG